>NZ_JAPKNK010000010.1:0-200333 GCF_026343855.1 Kaistia nematophila
TGGCCTATTCGGCCAGCCAGTCCGGCAGCCTGTCCATGCCGATCAGCTCGTCATAGGTCTGACGGGGCCGGATGACTGCGAATTCGCTGCCATTGACCAGTACCTCGGCGGCGAGCGGCCGCGTGTTGTAGCTCGACCCTTGCACCGCGCCATAGGCGCCGGCCGTCATCACCGCGATCCGGTCGCCCGGTTCGACGGCGGCCATGGTGCGGTTCAGCGCCAGGAAATCGCCGGTCTCGCAGACGCCGCCGACGACGTCGGCGAAGATCTCGCGCGCGCCGGGCTTCGGCAGGGCGACCGGCAGGATGTCGTGATGCGCCTCGTAGAGCGTCGGGCGGATCAGGTCGTTCATGCCGGCGTCGACGATGACGAAGGTCTTGGCGGCGCCTTCCTTCACATAGACGACCTCGGAGACCAGGATGCCGGCATTGCCGACGATCATCCGGCCCGGCTCGAACAGGATCCTGCCGCCGAGATTGCCGAGCCGCTTGCGCACGATCGACGCATAGGCTGCCGGGTCCGGCGGGGCTTCCTCGTCGAGGTGATAGGGGATGCCGAGGCCGCCGCCGCCATCGACATGGTCGATGGTGTGCCCATCGGCGCGGAGCTCGCGCACGAGGTCGGCGAGCAGGCCATAGGCGGCATCATACGGCGCCATGTCGGTGATCTGGCTGCCAATATGCATGTCGACGCCGGCAACCTTGATTCCCGGCAGCGCGGCGGCGCGGGCATAGACCTCGCGGGCGCGCTGGTAGGGGATGCCGAACTTGTTCTCGGCCTTGCCGGTGGTGATCTTGGCGTGCGTCTTGGCGTCGACGTCGGGATTGATGCGCAGCGAGATGGTCGCGATCTTGCCCTTGGCGGTCGCGATCTCGGAGATCCGCTCCAGTTCCGGCTCGGATTCGACGTTGAAGCAGAGAATGCCGGTATCGAGCGCCAGCGCGATCTCGCGCGCCGTCTTGGCGACGCCGGAGAAGACGATCTTTTCCGGCGGGCAGCCGGCGGCGAGCGCGCGGCGCAGTTCGCCTTCCGAGACGACGTCCATGCCGGCGCCCTCGGCGACCAGCGTCTTCAGCACGGCCTGGTTGGAATTCGCCTTCACGGCGTAGCAGACGAGCGTGTCCAGCCCGGCCAACGCCTCGCGGAAGACGCGGAAATGGCGGACGAGGGTTGCGGTCGAATAGCAGTAGAACGGCGTACCGACAGCCTCGGCGATATCGGCGATCGCCACGTCTTCGGCGTAGAGCGCGCCGTCGCGATATTCGAAATGGTTCATGGTAGGGTCATACCTCAGTCGTCATCCCGGGCTTGACCCGGGATCCATTCCGCCGCGGCCCTGGCCGGAGGAACCTCCCCAGGCTTCGGCTGGATGGATTCCCGCCTTCGCGGGAATAACGGCAATCCAATGATGGCTTTGGCGCCGCTCGATCGCGACGCTCAGAGAAGCTTGTCGATCCAGAGCGACTGGTCCGGCTTGGCCGGTTTCGAGACGTCGGGTTTCTTGCCGTCCGGGCCGGCATGCTCGGCGGAGAGCGCCTGGGGACCGCCCGGCGGCGGCTCCGGCGGACCCTTCACGCCGCAAGCGGCAAGACCCAGCGCGGCGGTCAAAAGCAGAATTCGGGCGGCAAGGGCCAAGGCGGCTTCTCCTGGGGACTCGTCGGTCGGCGGCGCATCTTATCCGATCGCGCCGCCCCGTCATTGGCAAACTTGGCCAAGCTGGCCTGTGCCGAACTTGGCAGGTCTGCGAAGGCGTCGCGATGCCTTCGCGTTGTCACCAAGCGTCGGCTAGGCCTTGAGCTCGCGTGCGAGCACGCGCTGCCAGCGTTTCGCCTGGGCGCGGACGTTCTTCGGCGAGGTGCCGCCATAGCTGGTGCGGCTCCTGACCGACTTGTCGACGGTCAGCACCGAATATACCGCGTCGGTGATGGCGGGATGCACGGCCTGCATCTCGTCCAGCGTCACCTTGGTCAGATCGACGCCGCGCTCCGACGCAATCGCCACGATGCGGCCGGTGACGTGGTGGGCGTCGCGGAACGGCATGTTCAGCTCACGCACCAGCCAGTCGGCCAGATCCGTCGCGGTGGCGAAGCCGGAGCCGGCCGCCTTCTTCAGGTTGGCGGCTTCCGGCTCCATGTCGAGCACCATGCCGGTGGTGGCGGCGATCGCCAGTTCCAGGCTCTCGAAGGCGTCGAAGGCCTGTTCCTTGTCTTCCTGCATGTCCTTTTGATAGGCGAGCGGAAGACCCTTCATGACGATCTGCAGCGCGGTCTGGGCGCCGATGATGCGGCCCGTCTTGGCGCGCACCAGTTCGGCCGCGTCCGGGTTACGCTTCTGCGGCATGATCGACGAGCCGGTGGTGAACTTGTCGGAAAGCTTGATGAAGCGGAACTGTGCCGACGACCAGATGACGATCTCCTCGGCGAAGCGCGACAGGTGGATGGCGCAGAGGCTCGCCGCCGCCAGCGCCTCGATGACGAAGTCGCGGTCGGAGACGCTGTCGAGCGAGTTCGCCGTCGGCCGGTCGAAGCCAAGCGACGCGGCGGTCTGGAAGCGGTCGATCGGGAACGAGGTGCCGGCCAGCGCCGCGGCGCCGAGCGGGTTCTCGTTGAGGCGCCTGCGCGCGTCCTGGAAGCGGCCGCGGTCACGGCCGATCATCTCGACATAGGCGAGCAGATGGTGGCCGAAAGTCACCGGCTGGGCGCTCTGCAGATGGGTGAAGCCCGGCATCACCTGGCCGGCATGGGCGAAGGCCTTGTCGGCGAGCGCCACCTGCAGCTCGCGCAGCGCCGCGTCCATCGCGTCGATCGTGTCGCGCACCCAGAGCTTGAAATCGGTCGCCACCTGGTCGTTGCGCGAGCGGGCGGTGTGCAGCCTTCCGGCGGCGTCGCCGATCAGTTCCTTCAGGCGCGATTCGATGTTGAGGTGGATGTCCTCGAGCGCGCGCGAAAACTTGAACTCGCCCGCTTCGATTTCGCGCAGGATGGCGTCTAGACCTGCCGCAATCTTTTCGGCATCGTCCGCCGCGATGATCCCCTGGCGGGCGAGCATGGCGGCATGCGCCTTCGAGCCGGCAATGTCCTGACGGTAGAGCTTCTGGTCGAAACCGATCGACGCGTTGATCTCTTCCATGATGGCGGCCGGGCCTTCGGAGAAGCGGCCACCCCACATCGAATTGCTCATGTACCCTCTCTCGGAGGCCTTGGAGGCAGGACGGAATGAATGAGACGCGCGGTAAATCGCGACGCTGGCCGATCATCGGCCTTGCCGCGATCGCAGGCATCGCAGTCGGAGTTGGCGCGGTATACGTGACCGAGACCCGGAAAGGCAACGGGGCTGTTGCGATGGCCGGGGTCGATTGCGGCCCCGCGGTCGAGGCCGCCGGCCTGCTGGCGCCGCTTGCGAAGGGCGAGGTCGCCGCCTTCCGCGTCGCCACCGAGCCGGCGCGACTGTCGGAACTCTCCTTCCAGACCGCCAATGGCGACAAGAAGAGCCTGGCCGATTTCAAGGGTCAGGCCGTGCTCCTGAACCTCTGGGCGACCTGGTGCGCGCCGTGCCGGCAGGAAATGCCGGCGCTCGACCGCCTCGACGCCGCCCATGATGGCAAGGACTTCTCCGTCGTCGCCGTCTCGATCGACACGCAGGACCCGGCCAAGCCGAAGAAGTTCCTGGAGGAGATCGGCGTCAAGTCGCTCGCGTTCTACGGCGATCCCACTACCGGCATTTTTTCCGCGCTGAAGGGCAAGGGCATGGCCGTCGGCCTGCCGACGACGGTGCTGATCGATAGGGAAGGCTGCGCACTGGGCGTGATGTCCGGCCCGGCCGAATGGGATTCGGAAGACGCCAAGGCGCTGATCGGGGCGGCCAGCAAGAGCATCTGAGTCGGGACAAAAGCCCCTTGCCCCAGCCCTCTCCCGTTGCGGGAGAGGGGGGCGGCGAGCCCGGTCGTCCCGAAGGTCCGCTGCCTGCACACCATGCCGGCCGGAAAGCCCTCGCCCGCTTGCGGGAGAGGGTTGGGTGAGGGGCTTGCTTGACTAGATGGCCGTGTCGACGACGACGGTGGCCTGCCAGGCTTCAGCGGGTCGGGACGGGGTGCTCGCCGCGATAGTCGTAGAAGCCGCGATTGGTCTTGCGGCCGAGCCAGCCGGCCTCGACATATTTCACCAGCAGCGGGCAGGGGCGGTACTTCGAATCCGCCAGGCCCTCATAGAGCACCTGCATGATCGACAGGCAGGTGTCGAGGCCGATGAAATCGGCGAGCTGCAGCGGCCCCATCGGATGGTTGGCGCCGAGCTTCATGGCGGTGTCGATCGCGTCCACCGTGCCGACGCCCTCATAGAGCACGTAGATGGCCTCGTTGATCATCGGCAGCAGGATGCGGTTGACGATGAAGCCCGGGAAATCCTCCGAGACGGTCGAGGTTTTGCCAAGCGCCAGCACATACGCCTTGGCCGCCTCGAAGGTCTCGTCGCCGGTGGCGATGCCGCGGATCAGCTCGACGAGCTGCATCACCGGCACGGGATTCATGAAATGGATGCCGATGAAGCGCTCGGGCCGGTCGCTCGCCGAGGCGAGGCGGGTGATCGAAATCGACGAGGTGTTGGTGGCGAGCATCGCCTCGGGCTTCAGCGCCGGGCAGACGCCGGAGAATATCTTGCGCTTCGTCGCCTCGTCCTCGGTTGCCGCCTCGATGACGAGGTCGCATTCGCCGAGCGCGTCGACGCCGAAGGCTGGCTTGACGCGGGCAAGCGCCGCCTTGCGGTCTTCCTCGGTGATGCGGCCGGAATGGACCTGGCGCGCGAGGTTGCCGTCGATGGTCGCGAGACCCTTGCGGACGCGCTCCTCGGCGACGTCGTGGATGAAGACCTCGTAGCCGGCAAGCGCGCTCACATGGGCGATACCATTGCCCATCTGACCGGCTCCGATGACGCCGATCGCCTTAATCGCGGTGCTCATGCCCCAAGGGCTCCTTTGTCTTCCAGAAATCGAAATGGCGTTCAAAAACGGTTCGGCCGCGCTCGCTGACCGGAGTCAGTCGAGCACGGCCGGCAGGAATGTCAACCGGCGATGGCAAAGGTCTAGTTCGCGAGGGCCTTCGTCAGCGCCGGAACCGCCTCGAACAGATCCTCGACCAGGCCGAAATCGGCGACCTGGAAGATCGGCGCGTCACCATCCTTGTTGATCGCGACGATGACCTTCGAATCCTTCATGCCGGCGAGATGCTGGATCGCGCCCGAGATGCCGATGGCGATGTAGAGATCCGGCGCGACGACCTTGCCGGTCTGGCCGACCTGCCAGTCGTTCGGCGCGTAGCCTGCGTCGACGGCGGCGCGAGAGGCGCCGATGGCCGCCTTGAGCTGGTCGGCGAGCGGGGCGATCACTTCCTGGAACTTCTCCGCCGAGCCGAGTGCGCGGCCGCCGGAGACGATCACCTTGGCGGAAGCGAGCTCCGGCCGGTCGGAGACGGAAAGATCCGCGCCGACGAAGCTGGAGAGGCCCTTGTCGGCCGGCGCCGCGATCGTCTCGACCGGGGCGCTGCCGCCGAGGGCGGCGGCCGGGAAGGCGGCGATGCGGACGGTGACGACCAGCTTCTTGTCGCTCGACTGCACCGTCTCGATGGCATTGCCGGCATAGATCGGACGCTCGAATGTATCGGGAGCCACGACCTTCGAGATCTCGGAGACCTGCATCACGTCGAGCAGGGCGGCGACGCGCGGCGCGACGTTCTTGCCGGTCGAGGTCGCCGGGACGACGATCGCGTCATACTTGTCGGCGAGCGACACGACCAGGTCGGCGAGCGGTTCGGCACGGCGATTGGCGAGGCTCTCGCCGTCGGCGAGCAGCACCGTGCGCACGCCGGAAAGCTGCGCGGCGGCATCGGCGGCCGCCTTGGCCTGGTGGCCGGCGACGAGGACGTCGACCGGCTGGCCGAGCGCAAGCGCCGCGGTCAGCGCCTTGGCGGTCGCCTCGTTCAGATGCGCGTCGTCATGTTCCGCGAGGATCAGCGTTGCCATCTCAGAGCACTCCCGCCTGCTTGAGCCTTGCGACGAGTTCGTCGACCGAACCGAGCTTGACGCCGGCCGTGCGGCCGGTCGGCTCGACCGTCTTCAGGACGGTGAGGCGGGGGCTCGCGTCGACGCCGAGCGTCTCCGGCGTGGTCTCGTCGAGCGGCTTCTTCTTCGCCTTCATGATGTTCGGCAGCGAAGCGTAGCGCGGCTCGTTCAGGCGCAGGTCGGTGGTGACGATCGCCGGCAGCTTGAGCCGCAGCGTCTCGAGGCCGCCATCGACTTCGCGCGTCACGTCGACGGAACCGTCGCCGAGCACGACCTTCGAGGCGAAGGTCGCCTGCGGCCAGCCGAGCAGGGCGGCCAGCATCTGGCCGGTCTGGTTGCTGTCGTCGTCGATCGCCTGCTTGCCGAGGACGACCAGGCTGGGCTCTTCCGCCGCGATCACGGCCTTGAGCAGCTTGGCGACGGCGAGGGGCTCGACGCTGGCGGCGTCGGTCTTCACCAGGATGGCGCGGTCGGCGCCCATGGCGAGGCCGGTACGCAGCGTTTCCGCCGACTTGTCCGAGCCGATCGACACGACGACGACTTCCGTCGCCTTGCCGGCTTCCTTGATCCGCAACGCTTCTTCGACGGCAATTTCGTCGAAGGGATTCATCGACATCTTCACGTTGGCGAGGTCGACGCCGGTTCCGTCCGCCTTCACGCGGATCTTGACGTTGGTATCGACCACCCGCTTGACGGGCACGAGGATCTTCATCGCGGCGATTATCCTTTCGGCGCAGCAATTTGCGGAGCGTTTGGGGCGGGACCGTACCGGCGGGTTCTCCCCGAGTCAACGCAAGGAACGTACCCTGGAAGGGCTCAAACCACAGGGTCGACGGGCATTTCCTCGTCGACCTGCCGCGCCAGCAGAGGAACGCCAGGCCGGCGGAAGAAGAGAACCAGCACGGCGCCCATCAGCAGGCCGCCGAGATGGGCTGCCCAGGAGATCTCGCCCGGCGCGCCAAAGGCGAAATTATACAGCTGCAGCAGGATCCAGAAGCCGAGTACCCAGACCGTCCTGAGCCGGATCGGGATGCGGAACAGCAGCAGCACCCAGATTTTCACGCGGGGGTGCAAGAGCAGGTAGGCGGCGATGACGCCGGCGACCGAGCCGGAAGCGCCGATCAGCGCGACATCCGAGCCGGGCTCGACCATGACATGCGCCAGCCCGCCGCCGATCGCGCAGAGGAAATAGAACAGGATGAAGCGGATGTGCCCCATCGCGTCCTCGACATTGTCGCCGAAGACCCAGAGGAACAGCATGTTGCCGGCGAGATGCCAGATGTCGCCATGCAGGAAGGAGGAGGTGATGAAGGTGAGGTATTCCGGCGCGTGGTAGATGCCGGGCGTGCGGATGTGGATGCCGGCGAGCGTCGACGGGATCAGCCCGAACGCCATCACGGACGCCGCCTCGGCATCGGCATTGCCGGCGCGCTGGTAGATCAGGAAGACCAGGCAGTTGAGGACGACGAGGCCGCGCGTCACCCAGGGAAAGCGGATGTAGCGGAGCGGATTCTGATCGTGGAACGGCACGAACATGCGTCGTTCCTCACCGGTTCTGGCCGGGCACCCACAGGACATCCGTGGCGCCGCGATCATTGACGTAACGGGCGGCGACGAACAGGAAGTCCGACAGCCGGTTGACATAGCGGATCGCCGCCGGATTGACGGCCTCGCGCGAGGCGAGCTCGACCATCACCCGTTCGGCGCGGCGCGTCACGGTGCGGGCGATGTGCAGATGCGCCGCCGCCGCCGAACCGCCCGGCAGCACGAAGGAGCGCAGCGGGCTCAGCTCGGCATTCAGCTGGTCGATCTCGGCTTCCAGCCGGTCGGTCTGCGCGTCGATGATGCGCAGCGCCTCGCGGCCGGGCTTCAGGCCGGTTTCCGGCGTCGACAGGTCGGCGCCGAGGTCGAAGAGATCGTTCTGGATGCGCGCCAGCATGGCGTCGACGACGGGATGGTCGGCGAGGTGGAGCCGGGCGGCGCCGACCTGGGCGTTGGTCTCGTCGATCGTGCCGTAGCTGTCGACGCGGAGATCGGATTTGGCGCGGCGCTCTCCCGTGACGAGGGACGTGGTCCCGTCATCGCCGGTTCTTGTGTAGATGCGGGTGAGCGCGACCATCGGAATGCCTCAGCGGGCCGAGAAATACAGGGCAGCCATCATGATGATGATCGCCGCGAACTGCAGCAAGACGCGCATCCGCATCAGCTTCTGCGACCGCTCCGGCGAGCCGCCGCGCAGCATGTTGAACAGCCCCAGCAGCAGCACGATGGCCACGGCGGCGAGCGCAATCGGGATCAGATAGTAAAAGAAGCTGTTCATCGGGCTCTTGCTTCAGGAATCGGATCGATCCGTCCTTATACGCTCGATCTTCGCCGCCTCGCCATATGCGCGGCCTGCGCTCAATTGAGCCACCAGACCGCCGCGTTCAGCACGCTGGCGAACGAGACCCAGGCGAGATAGGGCAGCAGAAGCCAGCTCGAAAGCCCGTCGATCCGCGAGAAGGCGCCCATGGTCGCGATGATGGCGAGCAGTAGCGCGACGATGTCGATCAGCGCCAGCCACGGCATGTGCAGGGCGAAGAAGGCTCCGGACCAGGCGACGTTCAGCACCAGCTGCACCGCGAAGGCGAGGACGGCGACCTGCAGCGTCGTGCCGCGGCCGAGCACCCATACCCGCCAGAACGCCACCGCCATCATCGCGTAGAGCAGGGTCCAGACCGGCCCGAACACCCAGTTCGGCGGGCTGAAGAACGGCTTCGCCAAGCCCGCATACCACGTCGGGATGCTGGGCAGGGTCATCCACGAGCCGAGCGCCGCGGCGGCGAAGCAGATCGCGAGGCTCACGACCAGGCGGACCAGCGAGCCCGGCGACAGCCAGAAATGCGGCGAGCGGAAATCGGCGGAAACGGAACTCATGGCAATACCCTCACGGCGGCGCGTCCCGCGCCCGATGCTCCTTCTACGCGCGCCGGGGCGTTCCGGTTCCAGTGCCCTGCGATTTCCCGCTCAGGAATTCCGCGCGATCAGCCGGTCCATCAGGCGGGCCGGTAGCAGCCGCTTCATCACGGCCGCCGCCTTGGTCAGCACGGTGACGCGGTAGCGAAGGCGCGGCCGCGAGCTTTCGAGCGCATGCAGCAGGGCAGCGGTCACCGCCTCCGGCCCGAGCTTGAAGCGGGAAGGGCGGCGGGTGCCCTTCATGCGCGCGAGCTGCGACTGGTATTCGTCGCGGTGGATCGAGCCCTCGACATCGACGGTCGCATGAAAATTCGCCAGTGCGTTCTGGGTGAAGCGCGTGGCGATCGGGCCGGGTTCGATCAGCGCCACCTGGACCCCGCTGCCGCAGAGCTCGACGCGCAGCGAATCGGTCAGGCCTTCGAGCGCGAATTTCGAGCCGACATAGGCGCCGCGATACTTGCCGGCGACGAAGCCGAGGATGGACGAGCACTGGACGATGCGGCCATGGCCCTGCGCCCGCATCACCGGCACGATGCGGCGGGTCAGCGTGTGCCAGCCGAAGACATTGGTTTCGAACTGCCGGCGCAGGACGTCGGTGGTGAGATCCTCGACCGCACCGACCTGGCCATAGGCGCCGTTGTTGAACAGCGCATCGAGCCGGCCACCGGTCCGTTCGAGCACGGCGTCGGCGCAGGCATGGATCGACGCCTCGTCCACATAGTCGAGGTAGAGCGCCTCGCATCCGGCCTCGGCGAGGGCGGCGAGATCCTCCGGCTTGCGCGCCGTCGCGAAGACGCGCCAGCCGCGCGCCTTCAGGGCCAGCGCGGCATCGCGGCCGATGCCGGTCGAGGCGCCGGTGACGAGGATCGATCGGGCGTCCGTCATGCTGGTCTCTGCTGCTCCCGTTCCGCGCCGGGCTTCGGCGCGACGGCCGGACTATAGTGTGCGAGGCGGCGGAGCCAAGCGGAACCATGGTCGCGCCGGTTGACCGCTGCGGCAGCGCTTTCTACTGTCGGGAACCATCCTCCCAGCCTTGTGATCCCGCATGCCCGCCTGTGCCTTCCCCATCACCGCCCTGCCGGGGGCCGGCGCATGCTGATGCTCGGCCGCCTGACCGAGATCGCTTTCATCGTGCTGCCGATCGCCGGGCTAATCAGCGTCGGCTATCTCGCCGGCTGGACCAAGCATCTCGGCGACCGGGCCGCCGACGGCCTGTCGGAATATGTGTTCGGCATCGCCGTGCCGGTCTTGATCTTCAAGACGCTGTCGGAAGCGAAGATGCCGGAAGGCGGCCAGCCCTGGGGCTACTGGATCGCCTATTTCACCGGCGCTTTCATCGTCTTCGGCATCGGCTTCCTGATCGCCAGGCGGGTGTTCGGCCGGGCCCATGTCGAGGCGGTGATGCAGGGCTTCGCCTCCGGCCAGTCCAACACCGTGTTTGTCGGCGTGCCGGTGATCCTAAACGCCTTCGGCGAAGAGGGCGCCGTGCCGCTCTTTCTGCTGATCGCCATCCATCTGCCGGTCATGACGACGGCCGCGACCTTGTTCGCGGAGGGCTCGGAGTCAGGCATTTCGCGCGCGACGCTGATGCGGCTCCTGAAGGCGCTGGCGCGCAACCCGATCCTGTTCGGCATCTATGCCGGCGCGATCGGCCAGATCGCCGGCATCCAGGCGAGCGGCCCGGCCGGCGAGGTGGTGCGCATGCTGGCGGCCTCGTCGGTGCCCTGCGCGCTGATCTCGATGGGGCTGGCGCTGCGCCGCTACGGCTTCGCCGGCGACCTCAAGGCCTCCTTCGTCATCAGCATCCTGAAGCTGGTCGTCCACCCCCTGATCGTGCTCGGCCTGGCGCATGTGCTGCCGATGCCGCCGGTCTGGGCCGGCGTCGCCGTCGTCTTCGCCGCCATGCCCTGCGGCGTGAATGCCTACCTGCTCGCCAATCACTACAAGGCCGGCGTCGCCAGCACGGCGAGCGCCGTCTCGCTGTCGACGCTGCTCAGCCTGTTCACGGTGACGATCTGGCTCTACGTGCTCGGCGTCGGCTGATCGGGCACTAGAGTCCGACGAGGGCGCGGATCTCGGCTGGCGTCGCGCCGGCGTCGCGCAGGACGCGCAGCCCGGTCGAGCCCTCCGATTTCGAAAGCTTGCGCCCCGCGGCGTCGCGGATCAGGCCGTGATGGCGATAGGCGGGTTCCGGCAAGTCGAGCAGGGCCTGCAGCAGGCGGTGCACGCTGGCGGCGTGGAAGAGGTCTTCGCCGCGCACGACGTCGGTGATGCCCTGCAGCGCGTCGTCGACGACGACGGAGAGATGGTAGCTGGTGGGGATTTCCCTGCGCGCGATAACCACGTCGCCCCAGCGGCCGGGCTCCGCCGTCACCCTTCCCGTCTCGCCTGCCGGGCCGCGGCCCTGTTCGGCGAAGGCGAGGGGGCCGGCCTTGGCCATGGCCGCGTCCATCTTCAGCCGCCAGGCATAGGGGGCGCCGGACGCGATCCGCGCGTCCGCCTCGCGCGCCGGCAGGTCCCGGTCTCCGCCTGGATAGAGCGGCGCGCCGTCCGGATCGCGCGGCCAGTCCGGGCTCGCGGTCGCCGCGCGGATCTCCGCCCGGCTCAGGAAGCTCGGATAGACCAGGTCCATGGCCTTCAGCCGGTCGAGCGCTTCCGCATAGGCGTCGAAATGTTCGGATTGCCGGCGCACCGGCCGCTCCCAGTCGAGCCCGAGCCAGGCGAGATCGTCGAGGATCGCAGCCTCGAACTCGGGCCGGCAGCGCGTCACGTCGATGTCTTCGATCCGGATCAGCAGCCGCCCGCCGGCCTCGCGCGCCAGATCGCCATTGAGCAACGCCGAATAGGCGTGGCCGAGATGCAGCTCGCCATTCGGGCTCGGGGCAAAGCGGAAGGTGCGGGACATGTCGGCGCGACGTCGTGCGGGATGGCGAAACGGGATGCGGACTTGCTAGCATGAGCCAGATTCGTTTGCCTGCCTGCAACAGGGATTTTCCATGCTCGATGGTCCGCGCCTCGCTCCGCTTTCCGGCGACAAGCCCAAGAAACTCGTCGTCCTGCTGCATGGCGTCGGCGCCGACGGGCACGATCTGATCGATATCGGCAGGCATTGGGCGCCGCTGTTTCCGGATGTCTATTTCGTCGCGCCGGATGCGCCCGATCCGTCCGATTGGGGCATGGGCCGGCAGTGGTTCCGCCTCTCCGTGCGCGATGCGCATGAATATTGGCAGGGCGCTTCCGCCGCCGCGCCGAAGCTCGATGCGTTCCTCGACGCCGAACTGGCGCGCCACGGCCTGACCGATGCCGACCTGGCGCTGGTCGGCTTCAGCCAGGGCACGATGATGGCGCTGCAGGTCGGGCCGCGCCGGCCGAACGAGATGGCCGGCATCGTCGCCTATTCCGGGCGCATCGCCGGAGTCGAGCGGCTGAAGGCGGAGACGAAGAGCCGGCCGCCGATCCTGCTGGTGCATGGCGCGCTCGACGAGGTGATTCCCGTCGCCGCGCTTCAGGAGACGGAAAAGGCGCTTCTCGACGCCGGTTTCCCGGTCGCGGCGATCGAGCGGCCGGCCCTTGGCCACAGCATCGACGAGGCCGGACTTGCCGCAGGGGCGGCCTTCCTGAAACGCATTTTTGCCACAGCCGAGGCCTGATCGACGCGCACGGAAACGTCAACGTTTCATTGGCTTCACAAGGATGACACAGAGCCTATAGACTATTTCGGCAATCTCGAGGTTCGGCGCGTCTCAACAGAGGAAGCCATGTCTTGACGATAGCCGTGTCGCCCGGCGCCCATCCGGCCCTTGTGCTCAATGCCGATTACCGGCCGCTGAGCTACTACCCGCTTTCGCTCTGGTCGTGGCAGGACACGATCAAGGCGGTCTTCCTCGATCGCGTCAATATCGTCTCGGAATACGACATCGACATCCGCAGCCCGTCCTTCCGGATGCGGCTGCCCAGCGTCGTCTCGCTGAAGAGCTACATGACGCCGGCCCGCAACCCGGCCTTCACTCGCTTCAACGTCTTCCTGCGCGATCGTTTCCAGTGCCAGTATTGCAGCGCGCGCGAGGACCTGACCTTCGACCACGTCATCCCGCGCGCCCGCGGCGGCCAGACGACGTGGGAAAATGTCGTGGCCGCCTGCTCGCCCTGCAATCTGCGCAAGGGCAGCCTCACCTCGGCCGATGCCCGGATGTGGCCGCGGCAGAAGCCCTACCAGCCGAGCGTCTCCGACCTGCACAACAATGGTCGCCTGTTCCCGCCGAATTATCTGCACGACAGCTGGCTCGATTATCTCTACTGGGATACGGAACTGGACCCGTAGTCCGCCTTCCTCCCCAGCCTGCCGCCCGTCTTGCCGAACCTGATCCGCATCACCGACCCCGCCGATCCGCGCATTGCCGCCTATTGCCATGTGCGCGAGCGCGACCTCGTCGGCCGCGACGATCACTTCATCGCCGAGGGCGAAGTCGTGCTGCGGACCCTGCTCGAATCGGAACGGCACCAGCCCGTCTCGCTGCTCATCGACGAGAAGCGCGTCGACGGCCTCGGCAACATCACCGGCCGCCTGGCCGAGGACGTGCCGGTCTATGTCGCGAGCCAGGCCGTGCTCGACGGCATCGTCGGCTTCCACATTCATCGCGGCATCCTGGCGCTCGGCCACCGCGCGCCGGCGCCCACGGCCGATGCGCTGCTCGCCGGTCTTTCCGGCCGGGCGCTGGTCGTGGTGCTGATGGGGATCGCCAACCACGACAATCTCGGCGGCATCTTTCGCAACGCCGCCGCCTTCGGCGCCGATGCCATCCTGCTCGATGCGCATTGCTGCGACCCGTTCTATCGCAAGGCGATCCGCGTTTCGGTCGGCAACACGCTGACGCTGCCGCACGCGAAGCTGGAACCGGCGGAGGACGTCGTGGCGCTGCTGGAGCGGCACGGCTTCACCGCCGTGTCGCTAAGCCCGAATGGCGCGTTCCGGCTCGCCGAGCTGAAGCGGCCGGCCCGCGTCGCGGTGCTGCTCGGCACCGAGGGACCCGGTCTCGACGCGGCGGTGCTGGCCCGGACGCTGACGGTGCGGATCCCGATGGCGGCTGGCGTCGATTCGCTCAATGTCGCGACGACGAGCGGCATCGTCCTGCATCAGCTGACGCAGGCGGCCGTCGACGAGGAGCCGGCCTAGCCGACCGGCCTCCGGCTTACACCCGGCGCAGGCCGGCGCGCAGCAGCAGGGCGGCGATCACGGCCGAGACGACGGCGTTCCAGCCGGCAAACGAGAGCCCGAGGACGCGGAGCGCGGCGTCGGTGCAGCTCACCACCTTGGTCTTGTTGACCTGCGCCAGCAGATCGCCGGCATTGCTCGTCGTCGTCAGGCCGCCGCCGCAATCGGCCGGTCCGAGCCAGAGCTTCCATTCGACGCCGGCATGATAGATGCCGAGGCCGAGGCCGACGAGGAAGATCACCCCGGCCAGCACCAGCAGGGCGCGCGCCAGGCCCGTCGACTTGCGGGCGGCGAGCAGCAGGATCGCAACCAGCAGCACCGGCAGGCCGAGATAATAGGGAATGCGCTGTTCGAGGCAGAGCTTGCAGGGCGAATAGCCGCCGAAGATCTGGAAGCCCCAGGCGCCCAGGATCGCCGCGAGGCCCAATCCGAAGCTGAGGACGGCAAGCGGCAGGCGGCGGGAGGTACTGTCAGCCATTCATGTCTCGCTTTGATCGATGCGCTCTGCTTCTAGCCTGCCGCGCGCGAATCTGTCGACCGCGACGGCTTTCACATCCGCGTGGGGTGTGGAGGCGCCGCGCGCGGGGGGCATCCGGCAGGTGGGCATAGCGCGAAAACGGCGTTGCTTCTGCCGCCGGCCTGACTATAGTCGCGCCGTCGCAGGCCACTGGCCAGCGCGTTGCGGGCGTGGTGGAACTGGTAGACGCGCCGGACTCAAAATCCGGTTCCGAAAGGAGTGTCGGTTCGATTCCGACCGCCCGCACCACCTTTATCCTTACAGAGCAGATCCTGAACAGATCCATCCGCCGGCGAGAACCGCGCATGATGCGTTGATGTCCATGGCTGCGGGCCCCGCGATGAGAAGGCTGCGGCTCGCCCCGGTTCGGGCGCGCGGCTCGTGGGGACGCCTGCAGGCGCGGACAGGCGGGGGGCGATTCGATTCTTGCCGGGCGAAGGATTCCGACCCTGCAGCCGCGATCCGGCGCATTCATCGAATGGCGGGCAGCCATCCGGCGCGTCTGGCTGTGGCCAAAAAACCTCAAGCCTGTCCGGTTTCGCGTCGCGTTGTTTGGCGGGGAGGCGCTTGACTCTGGTCCGGCAAGCAACGCCGCCCGGGGCTGAATCGCACGATTCAGCGGTTGCAAGCCAATACTCCGCAAGCCCGCGGATATCCTTAACGAATGGTTAATCGAGTTGGATGCGGCTTGCGTGGCGGTGTTGCATTTCTGTCATAGCGCGCGTCAGGCCCTTGGGTAATAGTGACTGCAGGAATCACGAGATGAGGTTCCGGTTGCGTCTGCCGGCTGCCCTGGGGTGGGAGCCAAAAAAGCGGACGCAGCTAAACGGGGATTAGGACGGACTTCGTACGGGCTGTCGAGAAGGGGTGATCCTGCGGGATCTACTCGGTGGCGACGAGAAGAATGAAATACTCTCCTGGATTTACCTTTTTGGAGGTCAGGATATGAACTTTAAGACCCTTCTCCTCGGCTCTGCAGCAGCCATGCTGATGGCTGGTGGCGCTCAGGCGGCGGATCTCACGGTCGCCGAGCCGGTTGACTACGTGAAGGTCTGCGACGCTTTCGGCGCTGGCTTCTTCTATTCGCCGGGCACGGACACCTGCATCAAGATCGGTGGCTACGTGAAGTTCGGTACCGCCTTCGGCGATAGCGACTTCGGCTACTTCAATGCTGGCTACGACAACAGCAACTGGGGCAACTTCTACACGGAAGTGTCGATCCAGGCGACGGCTTCGACGGTCACCGAATACGGTAACCTGACCGGCTTCATCGACATGCGCGCCCAGACCGGCAACACCTTCTCCGGTGGTCAGACCTTCTCCGACCTGGTCAACTCCTCGACCAATTCGGCTTACGTCGACAGCGCCTACCTGGAGCTTGGCCCGCTGAAGGCTGGTCGCTTCACCTCGCTGTTCGACTTCGGTCGTGGCTACAACGACACCGGCATGTTCGGTTCGGACTCGACCACCGACCACATCCAGCTGACCTATGCCGTCAACGGCTTCGGTCTGGCGATCTCGGTCGAAGACAACCGTGACCGTGGCGCTCTCGGCTACACCGACGGCATCCTGGTTGATGGCTCCGGTGACTACTTCACCGGCGGCAACGACAACATCCCCGATATCGTCGGTGCGGTGACCTACGCTTCGGGCATCTTCAGCGCCAAGGTGGCTGCTGCATACGTCAACGAAGCTGTTTCGATCGGCAGCGGCTCGGGCACTCTCCTGGATCCGTACAACCTGAACAACGAGTCGGGTTGGGCCATCGGCGGCGGTCTCGAGATCGCGCTCGACAGCTTCTCGGCTGGCGACCGCTTCTTCGTGTCGGCTGCTTACGGTGACAACGCCAACTCCTTCACCGGCATCACCGGTGGCACCTCGGTTGCTGGCACGTTCAACCCGTTCTCGGCTGACATCACCTACTCGGTCACCCCGGGCACCAGCTGGTCGGCTCTCGCTTCGTACAAGCACGTTTGGAGCCCGCAGCTCTGGTCGTCGCTCTCGGGCGGTTATGCCAACTTCGACGGTTCCGATCAGTCGGACGGCGTGAACGTCGACGCATGGCGCGTTGGCTTCACCACCGCCTACACCCCGGTCAAGGGTCTCGACCTCGTTGGCGACGTGTTCTACTCGAACATCAAGGCTGACGATAACGGCTACGACCTGAACGACGACAACGGCGACAGCGCCTGGAACTTCAACCTGTTCCTGAAGCGTTCCTGGTAATCTGACCTAGTCAGACTATCGAAGGCCCGGCAGAGCAATCTGCCGGGCTTTTTTGTTTTTGCCGGACGCGATCGAGCGGCGAGGGCAGCCGCGAGCCTGATCATCGGCCCGGCCAGAGCTCCGACACCCCGGGATCGGGTCGTGCGGAAGGTATCGGCGCCAGGGCTCCCGCCGATGCGGTGGAATTGCTAGCCCGAACGCCGCGCGCCCCATTTCCGGCCGAGCTTCGCGCGCCGATATTGCGAGCGTCCAAACGGGCGCGTCGAGACGCGCGCGCTTGCAGGCCGCGACGTGCGCCGTCGTGTGGCGGTGCCGGTCGCCCGCCGCGCATCGTGAATTCGCTCGTCGCCGCGTGCCTGCGCGGCCGAGCCGAGCGGCCCGACACCGGCGCCGGCTTCAACCTTTGCGGGTCCCGGATGCGATCGGTCCGGACATGCGAGGCAGCAGGCCCGGGCGCCTTCTCTCTGTTTGCGCGCTACTATTGTCAGGTAGCAAATATAGTCGGCGCTGTCCGGATCCATCGATTGCGCCGGCTGAGCCATGCTGCAATGCAGCCAAGAAGATAGGTCGGATTTTACAATAATATCTCCGGTCGAATTTGCCTTTGCGCCGCCCTAACCTAGATGGATCGTTGCGGGGGCGAGGTCTTTCCCGGTTTCACTCGCTCTGTTCGGCCGCCCTTGCGCAACGCCCATTCACTGAAAAAGCAGCCTCGTCACGCAGATAGTCGTTGCCCAGGAAGGGACCAGATCGATGAGCAAGGATACAGGGACAAACCTCGGCGAGCCCTCGCAGCCGGAGACGGGACTGACGCGCCGGAATCTGCTTCTGACCTCCAGCGTGCTGACGGCGTCGGCGATGCTGGGACCGCTCGCTGCGGTCGAGCAGGCCAAGGCCCAGCAGGCGGCGACGGGCCGCAGGCCGAACATCCTGATCATCTGGGGCGATGACATCGGATGGCAGAACGTCTCGGCCTATGGCATGGGGACGATGGGCTACACGACGCCCAATATCGACCGTGTCGGCAATGAGGGTATCCGCTTCGTCGATCACTATGCCCAGCCGAGCTGCACCGCCGGCCGTGCGTCGTTCATCACGGGGCAGTATCCGATCCGATCCGGCATGACGACGGTCGGCCAGCCCGGATCGTCGCTCGGCCTGCAGGCGGCGTCGCCTTGCCTCGCCGAGGTCATGAAGTCGGCCGGCTATCGCACCGGTCAGTTCGGCAAGAACCATCTCGGCGATCGCAACGAGCATCTGCCGACGGTGCACGGCTTCGACGAGTTCTACGGCAATCTCTACCACCTCAACACGCAGGAAGAATCCGAGCAGCGCGATTACCAGCGCTTCGGCAAGGCGTTCGCCGGCAATATCGAGGACTATGAGAAGCGCTTCGGAACCCGCGGCGTCCTCCATGCCAAGGCTACCACCAAGGACGATCCGACCGAGGATCCCCGCTTTGGCCGCGTCGGAAAGCAGACGATCGAGGATACCGGCCCGCTTACCCAGGAGCGCATGAAGAACTTCGACGCCGGCGAGGTGATTCCGCGGGCGCTCACCTTCATGGGCGCCGCCAAGGATGCGAACGAGCCGTTCTTCGTCTGGCTGAACACGAGCCGCATGCACCTCTACACGCGCCTCAACGACGAGTGGCGCTACGCGGCGGAGACCATGACGTCAGAGGCCGACATCCATGGCTCGGGCATGCTGCAGCACGACCACGACGTCGGTCTGGTGCTGGACTGGCTCGATAACCAGGGTCTCGCCGAGGACACGATCGTCTGGTACTCGACGGACAACGGCCCCGAGCATACGTCCTGGCCCTATGGTGGCACGACGCCGTTCCGGGGCGAGAAGATGACGACCTATGAAGGCGGCGTCCGTGTCCTCTCGATGCTGCGCTGGCCAGCCGAGCTGCCGAAGGGCAAGGTCCTGAACGGCATCCAGGCGCATCAGGACATGTTTACCTCGCTGGCGGCCGCCGCGGGCGTCGATGACGTCAACGCCCAGGTGCTGAAAGACAAGAAGCAGTATATCGACGGCGTCAACAACCTGCCCTACTGGAAGGGGGAGAGCGAGACCTCACAGAGGGATCACATCTTCCACTATTATGAGAGCAAGCTGACGGCGGTCCGGATGGGGCCGTGGAAGTTCCATTTCTCCACGAAGGAAGACTACTACGCGAACGTCATCCCGAGGACGGTGCCATTGGTCTTCAATATCCGCATGGACCCGTTCGAGAGCTTCGATTCACCGGATGCCTATGGCCATCTGATGCAGAAGGTCTCCTGGCTGATCCAGCCGATGAATGTCCTGATGCAGGAGCATCTGCAGACGCTGGCGGACTATCCGCCGGTACAGGGCGGCACCTCCTTCGACATGTCCAACATCGTCAAGGACTTCATGGCCAAGGGCCACGATTGATGCGTCGCGGCCCCCGACCTCGCAACAAGGTTGGGGGCCAAAGCGCATGCCGGCTCTCGTCCAGGTTCCTGTCCGCGCTTCCGGCGGGCAGGTGGGACGTCGGTTGATCGACGCAGCGAATGTCCCCCGGCCGGGTCGATTTCCGGCCGAGGGGTGCAAGCCGGCTAGATGAAATGGCCGTCGCAGCCGGGATGCGTCCGCGTGGGGGCGATGGGCAGTGTCGTTATGCCTGACGCTATTTCGGAAACAGGAAGGTGGCGACGAGGCGCGCTCCCCATTCCGGCCCATTCTCGGGCGCGACGGCGTAATAGCGTCCCATCGCCGCGAGGCTGACGCGCTGGTCGCCGAACTTGAAGATCTTGCTGACGCCGAAATTGATCGGAATGGTCCACTCGCCGGACTGCCAGTCGTAGGTCGATTCGGTATTCAGGATCAGCGACGTCGTATCGGGGAAGGTGTAGTTCAGGAACGGCTGGATGAAGGCCTTGCTGTAGTCGTCGCGGTCGCTCGGCCCGGCGTAGGACCAGATCTGGTTGGCCAGCACGCCCACGGTCCAGCCATTCATCTGCCGGAGCAGGATCGCCGTCGGACCCGCGCCCCAGACGCCGTTGCCGAGTTCGCTTTCCGTGGCCGTCGGCCAGAGGAAGGCGGGGCCCGCGCCGAAAACCCAGCCATCCTTCAGGGCCGGCGCGAGGAAGAAGCTCTGCGTCGTGTCGCCAAGGCCGAAATGGCTGCCATAGCCGGGCGCCAGTTCCCCCTGCTGGATCGTCGGCACGATGGTGCGGACGATGAGGCTCAGATCTTCCGACAGGGTGACGGGAACGACCGGCTGGAGATTGAGCGTGTACTGGCCCGCGTCGCTCGGCCCGAAGCAGCAGTCATAATTGCCCTGGAACGGCACGCTGATGAGGTTGGCGATCGGATTGGCGAGCTGCTTGGCGAGCTCGGCATCGTCTTCCGCGCGGGCGGCGCCACCCTGAAGCGCGAAGGCGACGGTCGCCATGAGGGCGAGCCGGATCGAGCTTGTCATGCGAATTCCCCCTGTCGTGCCGGTCCCAACGAGGCCGCTCGACGGGGCCGGGCCCATCGAGATGCGCCGGGTCTTCCTTGAGTTCGTCTGTCGTGGAAGGAGGGCCGGTCTCCTGCCAGCTTTGGACGTGGCGAGCGAGCCTTGCTTGTGGAGCCGCCGGGCTTCCGTTGCGATTCTGTCCTCGGCTCGCAGCGTGCAAGCTGCATCGAAGCAAAGGCACCGACTATCGTCCGAGACATATCAGAATCAGCCCCGTTGAGATGCAAGAAGTATGTTCTGCATGACTGGGGCGCGTCCAGAAAAAAGCTCCTGGCCCGGCGAAGGCGGACGGCGGAGATAGATCGAATACTGAACTACTTTGGGGAGCGGGGGAGTGCATTCCACGCCAGGCGTCGCGTCTCCCGGAGCGGGACGCCAGTCCTCTATGTGCGACGTGATTCCGGCCGTTGCCCTGTCACCCTCGGGGTGGGCATTCGAGCGCGTCTGGCCAAGGGCGCGCGAAGTCCAGCGGCGCGGCACGCCTCGGCTGTCGGCGCAGTACGAATCGTCCGCCGGCGCGGCGCGACATCCGTCATCGTGCTGCGGGGCGGATGCCGTCGTGATGACGGGTCGCCATCAGCTCCGGATGTCGGGGCAGTCTTGCGCGCTGCGCGTGGGAGCCGGCTTGACGGGTGCCATCACGACGGTCCGCTCGGCCGTGGCCCGGGCCTCCTCGGCTGCCATCCTGAGCAGATAGGCGAGGTCGTGCATTTCGTGCTGCCGGGCCAGATGGCTGAGCTCATCCGACAGGTCTTCGATGTATCGAGCTACTCTCTGCATTTCCGCCTCCCAGTCCCAAGCGTGATGCGAAATTCGCGTGAACCGTCTCGGATCAAGGTTCAACGGAACAAAAGAAGTGACCGCAGCCGAGGCAGTCAGTTCATTCCCGGGCGCTCCCTTCGCAGAGGTCGCCCACCTATGTGCGATCCCACGTGCGTATCCGCATTGCCACTGTCCACCTGATCAGTTGACAATTCCGATGCGCAGGAAATCCGCTATTTCGGCGGCGCCGGATCTAGGCGCCCCGAGATGGACAGGGTCCCCGCCATGTCATCCGGCCAGGGCCTGCTGCATGCATTTCGGCTCTTCCCAGCCGAACATTTCAATTTCGGCCCGGCAGATCCGGCTCACCCGCTGGATCTGCTCCCGGGACAGGCTCTCGACCGAGCGGCTCTTGACCCGAATGCCTGATTTGTGCCGCGGCAAGTCATCGACCGACAAGGGAAGCCGCAGCCGCTTTGCGACACCCTCCAATTCGCAGGTGAGCTTGGAATAGTCTAGCACAGTGTCGACAATGATCGAGCCGCTCTCGTCTGCATAGGCTGGAATATTCGACCAGTACTGCACGAGCGGATCGCCGTCATTGCTCTCGATCCGATCGAGAAAGTGGTCGAAGGAGATCTCCCGCTTGAGGCGATGCTGGCGCCAGGACCAGAGCGAGAGCAGGCGATCCCAGGGCTGCCGTTCGATGCTGAACTTGTAGTAGCTCCGCCAGACGTCCTCTCCGACGCTGCGGCGCACTTCCATCGCTTCCGAGTGTTGGTCTAGCCGAAATCCGGGGCGAACCAGGCGCAAAGCCTTCTTGAACGGGCGTTCGATGGCCGCCAGGCGGGTGACTGGATGAGGCGTGCTGAGAACCGGCAGGCGGCGGTTTTCGTCGCTGGTGATGACGAGATCCATCTGGCCGAGTAGCGGCGCCAGCCATCCCTCGACCGAAGAGCCCGCGGTCTTTCGCGACTTCAGGAAAATGAAGCGGTGCTTGTGAGAGATAATGGTCATGACGATCGACGAAAGCTCTAGAACGGATCGTCTAAAATGTCCCATGAGACAGAATTGTCGTCAATGAAACGACGGATGGATTGGTTTGCTTTTCCCGTATCCGCTGAGTTTCGGCCCGCGAGAATATGCTTGGGTGCGGGAAATGTTGTTGCGATGCAGCACTCTGCCTGCAGGTTCAGGTTGCCTGTCGGCGCTGGTGCGACTGTTCCATGCCGGACCGCCGGCGGTGTGGAGGGGCGCCTCAGTCGACCGCGCAGATATCCGAGCGGACCAGGAAGCGGCGCTCGCGGCCGTTGTCGAGCGAGAACATGCCGCCGCGACCGTCGATCGCGTCGATCGTCAGTTCGGTGTGCTTCCACACCTCGTATTGCGCAGCGCCGATATAAAAGGGCGTGTCGCCGATCGTGCCGAGCAGCACGTCGCGGTCGCCGATGAGAAAGTCGCCGCGCGGGTAGCACATCGGCGACGAGCCGTCGCAGCAGCCGCCCGACTGGTGGAACAGCACCGGGCCGTGATCGGCGATGATCTCGTCCAGCAGTTTCTGCGCCGCCGGGGTCGCGGTGACGCGGTTTTCCGAACCTTCTGCCATGATGGCCTCCGCTACCTTCCGGCCCGATCCCGCAGGAAAAATGCACCGCGCGGAGCGCCCGCGCGGTGCCAGTCTGGGGAGGAGCCGTTCTAGAAGAAGCCGAGCTTCTTCGGCGAGTAGCTGACCAGCATGTTCTTGGTCTGCTGGTAGTGGTCGAGCATCATCTTGTGGTTTTCGCGGCCGATGCCGGACTGCTTGTAGCCGCCGAAGGCCGCGTGGGCCGGGTAGGCGTGGTAGCAATTGGTCCAGACGCGGCCGGCTTGGATGGCGCGACCGAAGCGGTAGGCGCGGTTGCCGTCGCGCGTCCAGACGCCGGCGCCGAGGCCGTAGAGCGTGTCGTTGGCGATCGAGAGCGCCTCGGCGTCGTCCTTGAAGGTGGTGACCGAAACCACCGGCCCGAAGATCTCCTCCTGGAAGATGCGCATCTTGTTGTGGCCGCGGAAGACGGTCGGCTGCACGTAGTAGCCGCCGGCGAGGTCGCCCGGCAGTTCGTTGCGGGCGCCGCCGGCCAGCACCTCAGCGCCTTCCTTCCGGCCGATGTCGAGATAGGAGAGGATCTTCTCCAGTTGCTCGCTGGAGGCCTGCGCGCCGATCATGGTCGAGGGATCGAGCGGGTCGCCCTGCTTTATCGCCGCGACGCGCTTCAGCGCCTTCTCCATGAAACGGTCATAGATCTTCTCGTGGACCAGCGCCCGGCTCGGGCACGTGCAAACCTCGCCCTGGTTCAGCGCGAACATGACGAAGCCCTCGATCGCCTTGTCGAGGAAATCGTCGTCCTCGGCGGCGACGTCGGCGAAGAAGATGTTGGGCGACTTGCCGCCGAGTTCCAGCGTCACCGGAATCAGGTTCTGCGAGGCGTACTGCATGATCAGGCGGCCGGTCGTCGTCTCGCCGGTGAAGGCGATCTTGGCGATGCGCGGGTTGGAGGCGAGCGGCTTGCCCGCCTCGAGGCCGAAGCCGCTGACGACGTTGAGCACGCCGGCGGGCAGGATGCCGTCGATCAGGTCGAGCAGCACCTGGATCGAGGCGGGGGTCTGCTCGGCCGGCTTCAGCACGACGCAATTGCCGGCGGCGAGCGCCGGGGCGAGCTTCCAGACGGCCATCAGGATCGGGAAGTTCCACGGAATGATCTGGCCGACGACGCCGAGCGGCTCGTGGAAGTGATAGGCGACGGTGTCGTGGTCGATCTCGGAGATACCGCCTTCCTGGGCGCGAACGGCGCCGGCGAAGTAGCGGAAATGGTCGATCGCGAGCGGGATGTCGGCGGCGGTCGTCTCTCGGATCGGCTTGCCGTTGTCCCAGGTCTCGGCCAGCGCCAGCGTCGCGAGGTTCTCCTCCATGACGTCGGCGATACGGTTCAGCAGCAGGGCGCGCTCGGCCGGGCTGGTGCGGCCCCAGGCGTCCTTGGCGGCGTGGGCGGCGTCGAGCGCCAGTTCGATGTCGGCGGCCTCCGAACGGGCGATCTCGCAGAGCACGCGGCCGTTGACGGGCGAGGTGTTGTCGAAATAGCGGCCCGATACGGGCGGTACGCGCTTGCCGCCGATATAGTTGTCGTAGCGGGGCGCGAAGGGCGCCTTGGTGGCGCGGGTGAATTCCGGCTTGTTCATGCTGACCTCCCTTGGTCGACGCTGAGTGGGCGTCATGGGAGGGAGTTTGCCCGGCCCGCGGCCGGTGTCAGCCCTGCCGTGTCGCAGGGATCGACGAAACTGTCTCACCCTTGCGACACTGTGCGGCGCAATACCCGGTTGCAGCGCAATATTCAGTGCGGACGTTCGAGCCCGAGCTTGCCGAGCTTGCGATGCAGGGTGGCGCGCGACACGCCCAGCTGGCGGGCCGCCGCCGTCACATTGCCGCCGGAGCGCTGCAGCGCCCGTTCGAGGATGGCCCGTTCGGCGTGGCGGAGCTCGTCGCCGAAGCGTGCCTCGCCGGCGACGTCGCCGAGCGGCAGCGGCTGGCCGATCAGCGCTTCGCGATGGCGATAGGCCTGGCGCGCGGCCCGCGTCGCGCCGACGACGATATCGTCCTTGTCGACGGCGAGCAGGGCGCTTGGCGACCATTCCGGCGTCGGGGCGACGACGATGCGGGCGTCTGGGAAGGCGAGGCGGAAATTCTCAGCCTCGATGCGGCGCGTCGCATCGGTCACCGCCATCGCGACCAGATTGGAGAGATCCTCCGTTTGGTCGTTTCGGCAGGAGGAGACGTCGAGCGCGGCGGCGAGGCGTCCCTCGTGGTCGTAGATCGGCGCGGTGGTGCAGGAGAGCGCCGTGTTGCGGGTGAAGAAATGCTGCTGGCGATGGATGGTCAGCACGCGCTGCTCGACGAGGCAGGTGCCGATGCCGTTGGTGCCCTCGCTCTCCTCGCTCCAGACGCAGCCGGTCCAGAGGCCCCAATCCTCGAAGGTCTCGTCGTCGCCGACGGCGCCGCGCCGCTCGACCGGGATGCCGTCGCGATCGGCGAGCAGCACGCAGCAGCCCATGCCGCCGACGGCGAAATAGAGGCGGTTGAGGCTCGCCTGCGCCGCCCGAAGCAGGGGCTCCATCCGTTGCCGGACGGCTGTCAGCTCGCGATCGCTCAATCGATTGGGGAGGCGCCGCTCGGCCGGGTCGAGCCGGTGCAGGCTGGCGGAGCGCTGCCACGACGCGACCAGCGCCGAGGAAGCCGCCTCGCCCGAGCGGATGGCCGACTGCACCCTGTCGGCATGCAGGCCGATTTCCGGCTTCGACATCGCCTCCTCCCAGATGGCTTGTTGCTGTCGTCGCTTTCCGTGTCTTGTCGCGGCGGGCCCGTTCCTTGTCGGCGGCCGCCCGCATGTTCCCCATAAGATAGCGAGCCACGGCCGTTTCGCAAAACCCGTTACCTTGGCCCGGCCCTGGCCTTTCGCGTGGCTCGCCGCCATCGACAATCCGCGCGCAAGAAATTATCTATAAAACATGAGCAAGCCCAAGGAAGACACGCTGGCGGTGCGGATCAGCCGCGCCCTGGCCGAGCGGATCATTGCCGGCGAGATCGAGCCCGGCGCCCGTCTGCGCCAGGATCATGTCGCCGAGGAGTTCGGCGCCAGCCATGTGCCGGTGCGCGAGGCGTTCCGTCGTCTCGAAGCGCAGGGCCTGGCCGTCAGCGAGCCGCGCCGCGGCGTCCGCGTGGCGTCGTTCAACCTCGCCGAGGTCAAGGAAGTGGCGGAGATGCGCGCTGCGCTCGAAGTGCTGGCGCTGCGCCATGCCGCGCCCAACCTGACCGCCGCCATCCTCGACGAGGCCGAGGCGGCGACCAAGGCGGGCGACGAATCGCGCGATGTCCGCTCCTGGGAGGAGGCAAACCGGCGGTTTCACCGGCTGATCCTGGCGCCTTGCGGCATGCCGCGGCTGCTTGCTTCGATCGACGACCTGCATGCGGCCAGCGCGCGCTTCCTGTTCGCCGCCTGGCGCGCAGACTGGGAGGCGCGCACCGATCACGACCACCGCGCCATCCTGGCCGCCTTGCGCAGCCGGCAGGTCGAGGCGGCCTGTTCGACGCTGGCGGGGCATGTGCAATGGATCGGGCGGCGTCCGGTCTCGGCGTCCGGCGGCCGTACGCGCGACGCCTTCGCTATCGTTGGCTGAGTTTTATAGATAGAGATTGCGCGAATCGATCCGATGTGGATTCAGTTATAGATAGACTGCAATATTATCTATAATTTGGAGTTCACATGACCTCGACCCTCGTTCCCGCCATCCGCCAGGCCCGCAGCCTGTGGCGGCCCGCCGCCGTCGTCGTCGCCGGCATCGCGCTGATCACGCTCTGCGCCAAGATCCATATTCCGTCCTGGCCGGTGCCGATGACGCTGCACACCCTCGCCGTGATGGCGATCGCCATTGCCGCCGGTCCGCGTCTCGCTACGGCGACGTTCTTCGGCTACCTCGCCGTCGGCGCGGCCGGCCTGCCGGTCTTCTCCGATTCCCCGGCGCGCGGCGTCGGCCTCGCTTACATGATGGGGCCGACCGGCGGCTACCTGCTCGGCTATCTCGCCGCCAGCTGGCTCACCGGCGCGCTCGCCGAGGGGCGCAGGACGCTCGGCCGCACCCTCGCCATGCTGGCCGGTCTCGCCGTCACCTATGCCGTCGGCCTGCCGTGGCTGGGGCTGTTCGTGCCGGCCGGGAACATCCTGGCGCTCGGCTTCACGCCCTTCATTCTTGGCGACCTGATCAACATCGCCATGGTCGCGGCCGGCGCCGCGATCCTGCCCGCCCGCTTCATCGGGACGATCGGCCGATGATCGCCGAGCATGGCGTAGTTCCGGTTTCCCCGTCTGCGATGCAGGCGGGGAGGCCGGACCGGCGATGGACCGAGGCGGAGGCGGCGGCGCTCTATGCGCTGCCGTTTCCGGAGCTGATGTTCCGGGCGCAGAGCGCGCATCGCCGGCATTTCGACCCTGCCGCGATCGAGCAGGCGAGCCTGCTCAGCATCAAGACCGGCGGTTGCCCGGAGGATTGCGGCTATTGCTCGCAATCCGCAGCCTATGCCACCGGCGTCAAGGCGACCAAGCTGATGGAGGTCGAGCGCGTCGTCGCCGAGGCGGCGCGCGCCAAGGCGGGCGGTGCGACCCGGTTCTGCATGGGCGCGGCCTGGCGCAGTCCGAAGGACCGCGACATGGACAAGGTCTGCGCGATGATCGCCGGCGTCCGGGCGCTGGGGCTCGAAACCTGCGTGACGCTCGGCATGCTGACGCCGGACCAGGTCGATCGGCTGCGCGAGGCCGGGCTCGACTACTACAACCACAACATCGACACCTCGCGCGAATTCTATCCCGAGATCATCACGACGCGGACGATCGACGATCGTCTCGAAACGCTCGGCCATGTCCGCGATGGCGGCATCAAGGTCTGCTGCGGCGGCATTGTTGGCATGGGCGAGACGATCGCCGACCGGATCGGCATGCTCGTCCTCCTCGCCAATCTCGATCCCCCGCCGGAGAGCGTTCCGATCAACATGTGGAACGAGATCCGGGGAACGCCGGTGCTGGACAAGGGCGAGCCGGTCGAGCCGATCGCCCTGGTGCGGCTGGTGGCGCTTGCCCGCATCCTGATGCCGGAGAGCATCGTCCGCCTGTCGGCGGGGCGGGATTCGATGAGCGACGAGACGCAGTCGCTCTGCTTCCTGGCGGGCGCCAACTCGATCTTCACCGGCGACGTGCTGCTCACCACGGCCAATCCGCAGCGCGACCGCGATGCGGCCCTGCTGGCGAAGCTCGGCATGCGCCCGGCGGCCGTCGCCGCGAGGGCGCGGTGACGCCGCGGCGGATCGTCGTCACCGGCACCGATACCGGCATCGGAAAGACGGTATTCTCGGCCGGTCTCGTCGACCGGCTGGGCGCCGACTACTGGAAACCGGTGCAGGCGGGGCTCGACGGCGAGACGGACAGCGAGACGGTGGCGCGGCTCGCCGGGATCGGCGGCGGGCGCGTGCATGCGGAGGCATACCGCCTGAAGATGCCCGTCTCGCCGCATCGCGCGGCCGCGAGCGAGGGCGTCGCGATCGACGTCGCCGGGCTGGCGCCGCCGCCGACGCTTCGACCGCTCGTCATCGAGGGGGCGGGCGGCGTGCTGGTGCCGCTGACGCCGGCGGCGAGCTTCGCCGACGTTCTGGCGCTCTGGGGCTTTCCCGTCGTGCTGTGCGCGCGGACCTCGCTCGGCACGATCAACCACACGCTGCTGTCGCTGGAGGCGCTCCGCCATCGCGCCGTTCCGCTCTTCGGAGTCGCGTTCGTCGGAGAGGCCGAGCCGGAGACGGAGCAGGCGATCGCCGGGATCGGTCGCGTGCGCATCCTCGGCCGGCTGCCGTGGCTTCCGCAGCTGACGGCCGCGTCGCTGCGCCAATCGTTCCGCCAGGGCTTTGGCGCGCGCTTCGACGTCGGGCCGGGCGGGGAGATGTGTGATGTTTAGGCAACGGTGGCTGCCGATGCGTCCGTGCATGGCTGCGTTGCAGGCCGCCATCACATACGCGCCGCATTCCCTCTGGTAGGAGGCGGGCCAAGGCCCGCGCGTTGCGCCAGGCCATTCCCATCCACTTCCAAGGTTTTCCGTCCGTGTCTTCAGCTCTTTCGCGTCGGTCGTTCCTGACCGGCATGTCCCTTGTCGGCGTTTCGGCGCTTGCCGCCTGCGCGCAAGTGCCGAAGGAGGTCGACGTGGAGACGAGCCTCGCGCCGATGGCGCCGGGCCTGTCGCCCGCCCCGGCGACGGCCGAGCCGGCAGCCGCGACCGCAGCCGCCGAACCGGTCTCCGGCGGCAGCGACTATGCGCGGATGTACGCAGCCGTGACCGATGGCGATTTCAAGCTGCCGGCGATCCGCCACGACGCCGTCGATCCGAAATATCTGCGCCAGCTGGTCGATGATCCGACCGGCGAGCCGCCCGGCACGCTGGTCGTCAACACCAAGGACAAGCATCTCTATCTGGTGCTTAGGGATGGCAAGGCGATGCGCTATGGCGTCGGCCTCGGCCGTCAGGGCTATTCCTGGAAGGGCCGCGCCATCGTGCAGTGGAAGCGCAAGTGGCCGACCTGGACGCCGCCCTCCGCCATGATCGGCCGCAAGCCGGAACTGGAGAAGTGGCGCACCGGCATGCCGCCCGGCCTGCAGAACCCGCTCGGCGCGCGCGCCCTCTACATCTACAAGGATGGCGTCGACACGCTCTATCGCATCCATGGCTCGCCGGAATGGCGCACGATCGGCAAGTCGGCTTCGTCCGGCTGCGTGCGCATGTTCAACCAGGACGTCATCGACCTCTACGACCGCGTGCCGTC
Source organism: Kaistia nematophila (assembly GCF_026343855.1). NCBI lineage: Bacteria > Pseudomonadati > Pseudomonadota > Alphaproteobacteria > Hyphomicrobiales > Kaistiaceae > Kaistia > Kaistia nematophila. Next base: position 29,599 of record NZ_JAPKNK010000010.1, read on the forward strand.
GAAGACGACGCTGGTGGTGATCTAGGCCCGGACGCTGCGCGCCGTCATTCGGCCGTCACTTGGCCGTCATCGCCGGCAGGTCGGCGGCGAGGGCGTCGATCGCGATGCGAACCCGCAGCGGCAGCCGCGCCTGCCCCGGCCAGACGGCGTTGATCTGAAACTCCAGCCCCGGCCGTTCGGGCAGGAGCCGTACCAGTTCGCCGGACGCGATCCGGTCGCGGATCAGCCAGCATGGCAGCCAGGCGAGCCCGAATCCGGCGGCGGCGGCATCGGCGATTGCCTCGAGATCGTCGAACCGCATCCGGCCCAGCGGGATGAATTCCTCCAGGGCCTCGTTGTCGCGCGGAAACAGCCAGCTGCGGATCCGATCGCCGCGGCCATAGGCGATGGTGGCATGACCGCCTAGGTCCGCGATCGTCATCGGCCTGCCGTGGGCTTCGAGATAGGCCGGCGCGGCGCAGACGGTCATGCGCTGGCGCGCCAGTCGCCGCGTCAGCAGACCCGGGACTTCCGCGAAGGGTTCGTTGCGGATCGCGAGATCGAAGCCGTCGCCCATCAGGTCGACGGTCCGGTCGCTGAATTGCAGGTCGAGTTCGAGGCCGGGATGCTCGCGAGTCAGCCGTGACAGGATCGGCGCCACGCAGCGCCGCCCGAACAGCACCGGCATCGACACGCGCAGCCGGCCGACGACCTCTTTGCGGCCGGATTCCAGCATGGTTTCGGCGGAGCGCAACGCTTCCAGCGCGCGCGCGGCGTGCTCGTAAAGCGCCTGGCCGTCATCCGTCAGGCTCATGCTGCGCGTGGTGCGATGAAACAATTGGACGCCCAGCCGCTGTTCCAGCCTGGCGATGGTCTTGCCGACCGCGGAGCGGGACAGGCCGAGACGCGCGGCCGCCGTGGCGAAGCTGCCGGATTCGACGGTCTGGACGAAGACGGAGACACCAGTCAGCGGGTCGCTCATGGTCGGTTCTTTGTAGCTATCGTGGAACCAATGACGGGCGATCTTATCGCCACTGGATCTCTTCGTTCAACGCTATCGTCCGCCTCCCGAAACGATCAGGATACGGACATGACCGAAACAATGCAGCGCTGGACCCTCGACGCAGTCGGTCGCGATCACCTGGCGCTGACGCGAGCGCCGATCCCGGAGCCCGGACCCGGCGAGGTGCTGGTGAAGGTCGCGGCCGTGTCGCTCAACTATCGCGACAAGCTGGTGATCGATGGCGCCATGCCTCTGCCGCTCGCCTTCCCGTTCACGCCAGCTTCGGACCTTGCAGGCTCGGTCGTCGCGCTCGGCGAAGGCGCAAAGCGCTTCGAACCTGGACAGCGGGTGATCTCGACCTTCGAGGCGGGCTGGATCGATGGCGCGCCGGAAGGCACGGCCCGCAATCCGCCCTATCGGACGCTGGGCGGCATCCATCCGGGCGTGCTCGCCGAATACGTCGCATTTCCGGAGGATTGGCTCGCGCTGGCGCCCGCCAGCCTCGACGACGCCGAGGCAAGCACCTTGCCGGTCGCCGGCCTGACTGCATGGTCGGCGCTGGTCGAATATGGCCGGCTTCGGGCTGGGCAAACCGTCCTGCTGCAAGGGACTGGCGGTGTATCGCTCTTCGCGCTGCAGATCGCCAAGGCGCATGGCGCCGAGGTGATCGTGACCTCGTCGAGCCCGGACAAGCTCGCCCGCGCCAGGGCGCTCGGCGCGGACCACGGCATCCATCGCCGAGACGATGGCTGGGTGGCGGCCGTGCACGAACTGACGGCCGATCATGGCGCCGACCACATCCTCGAAATGGCCGGAGGCGCCAATCTCGGCCGCTCGGTCGAGGCGGTGGCGGTCCAGGGGCGGATCTCCGTCATCGGCGTGTTCGAGGGCTTCGCCTTCTCGGGACCGATGGGGCCGTTGCTGCGCAAGCAGCCGGTGATCCAGGGAATCAGCGTCGGCCATCGCCGGGCGCTGGAGGATTTCGTCTTGGCCGTCGACCGTGTGGGGCTGAAGCCGGTCATCGACCGACGCTATGGCTTCGCCGAGCTGCCGGCGGCCCTCGATCACCTCGATCGCGGTCCGTTCGGCAAGATCGTCGTCACCCTCGACGGCTGAGGCGCCTCAGCGCTTGCAGTCGGTGGCGAACAGGAAGTTCTTCACCGAGATGTCGCCCTTGACGACGAAATCGAAGGCGCGCGGCCCCCAGAACACCACGTCGCTAGCAAGGCGCTTGGTGTAGTCGCTGTCCTTGCCGATCCGGCCGAGATCGATCGGTCCGTGCGTCGCGCTCGTGCCGTCATCGAGGACAAGCGGCCGCTCGCAGGTCGTGAACGTTAGCTGCACCAGCAGGATGCCGACACCGATCACGCAGTAGAGCAAGGCCAGACGAACGAGAAAGAACACCGCGGATCACCCCTGTGCGACGCAAAGTTTGCCGAGCATAGAGAACTATGCCGGCCGCGCCAGAGCCGGCCCAACTGGCGTCATGCCGGAACGGCCTCGTGACCCGGCGGTTCCTGAAACGAGAGAGGCGCCGCGACCTGTTCGGTCGCGACGCCTGTTTGCCATGGCCCCGCTTGGCCGATATGGCGGAGACTAGCCGCCGCGCAGCCAGACCAGCATTTCGCCGGGCTCGCGGTTGTCCCAGGCGTAGTAGGGGACGGCCTTGATCGGCACGGTCTCGGTCTTCGGCGCGGCGGTGCGGTAGAGATCGCCGTTCCAGTCGCCCGTCGCGTCGGCCTCGGCTTCGGCCGCCAGCGTCACGACGCCTTCGAGCAGGCCCGGCTCGAAATTGGCCGTGAAGCTCGACGGGGCGGGGACGCGGAGGCGGTTCAGCGACAGCGGGTTGTCGATGCCTTCCAGGCAATAGACCAGCGGTCCGCGCTTCAGCGTGACGCGGCCGACGTCCTGGCGGACTTCCGGATGGGCGTGGAGCTGTTCGACCGCGAGGTCGAGATCGAGCTGGACGGTGTCGCCCGCCTTCCATTCGCGTTCGATCCGCGCATAGCCGTCCTCGGTGGCGGCCTTCAGGTCGACGGGCGCGCCATTGACCGAAAGCGTCGCCTTGCGGCACCAGCCGGGGATGCGCAGGTTGAGCGCGAAGCGGGTCGGCTTGGCGACGTCGACGGTGATACCGATCGCGCCATCCCAGGGATAGCGGGTGTCCTGGGTCAGCTTCACCTCGGCGCTGCCGATGTCCAGCGTCGCGGTCGAGTCGCAATAGAGGTGGACGGCGACTTCGCCTTCCGCCTGGCCGTACATGTAGGTGCCGATCGACGCGACCATGCGGCCGATGTTCGGCGGGCAGCACGGGCAGCGGTGCCACTTCCAGCGATTATGGCCGCCGCGGCTTTCGAGCGGGTTCTCGTAGAAGAACAGCGAACCGTCGAGCGACAGGCCGGAGATCGAGCCGTTGTAGAGCGACAGCTCCATGGCGTCGGCATAGCGCGTGTTCGGACCCATGCCGAGCATGCGATTGGCCCAGAAGGCGAGGCCGACGGCGGCGCAGGTCTCGGCATAGGCCGTCTCGTTCGGCAGGTCGTAGTCCGAGGTGAAGCCCTCGTTGTCGGCCGACGGGCCGAGGCCGCCGGTGACGTAGAGCCGTTTCGAGTTCAGATCGTCCCAGAGCCGGTCGAGCGCCTTCTTGAGGTCGTCGTCGCCATACTCGGTCGCGACGTCGGCCATGCCGGCATAGAGATACATGGCGCGGACGGCGTGGCCGACGACCTTGTCCTGCTCGCGCACCGGCTTGTGCGCCTGGTTATATTCATAGTTCTTGAAGTGGTAGTCGGCCGGATCTGCACCGCGCGCCTTTGCCTCTTCGTCGAAATAGTGCGGCTGCTGGCCGCGCTGGTCGACCATGTACTTGGCGAGATCCATGTATTTGTGGTTGCCGGTGACGCGGGCGAGCTTCACCAGCGCCAGTTCCAGCTCCTCATGGCCGCAATAGCCCTTGCGCTGGCCCGGATTGGGGCCGAACACGGTGCCGATATGGTCGGCATAGCGCGACATGACGTCGAGCAGCTTACGCTTGCCGGTCGCCTGGTAATAGGCGACGGCGCCCTCGATCAGGTGGCCGGCGCAGTAGAGTTCATGGCAGTCGCGCAGATTGGTCCAGCGCTTGCCCGGCTCCATGCGCTGGTACCAGCTCGACAGGTAGCCGTCTTCCTGCTGCAGCTTCTCGAACATGTCGATGACGGCGTCGATCTTGGCTTCGAGCGCCGGATTGGGCTTGCGATAGACGCAATAGGCGGCCGTCTCGATCGTCTTGCCGAGATCGGAATCCCAGAACATCTGCATCGTCACCGTGCCGTTCGGATGGAACGGGATGCGCAGCGCCGGCACCGGCCGGTCGGGGTCGATCTGGTCGAGCATGCCGGCCTCGACGCAGCGCTGGTAGAGGATGTCGGCGGTCTTGTCGGCGACGGCGTCGACGCGCGAGCCCCAGAAGCCGCGCACTTCGACCTGGGGAACGGCGGGCGGACGGAAGCGGGCGCGCGGGGCCTCGTCGACGGATGGCAGGGCACTCATGGAAGACTCCTATTCTATCGGAAGCAGGGTTCGGGGGGAGCGCTACTTCACCGCGCCGGCCGTCAGGCCGCGGATGTAGTAGCGCTGCAAGAGCAGGAAGAGGATCAGGCAGGGGATCATCATGACGGTGACGCCCGCCTGCACGGCGCCCCAGTCGACGGCGCCGAAGCGGCCCGACTGCACGGCGGTCATCATGATCGGCAGGGTGAACTTCGCCTGGTCGGTCATCAGCACCAGGGCGGCGAGGAACTCGTTCCAGGTGTTCAGGAAGGCGAAGAGCGCGACCGTCACAACCCCGGGCCAGACCAGCGGCAGCATCACCTTGGTCAGAAGCGCGAAATTGGTGGCGCCGTCGATGCGGGCGGCCTCCTCGATCTCCTTCGGCACCGCGTCGAAGGCGTTGCGCATCATGAAGATCGAGAACGGCATCTGCAGCGTCACATAGACCAGCACCAGCCCGGTCAGCGTGTTCTGCAGCCCGAGCCAGGAGAGGATCAGGAAGATCGGCGTCAGGATCGACTGGAACGGGATCATGATCGTCGACAGGATCAGCACGAAGAACAGGTTCTTGAACGGGAAGCGGAAGCGCGAGAAGCCGTAGCCGGCGAGCAGGCTGATCACCGTCGTCAGCAGCACGCTGGCGACGGCGACGAAGATGCTGTTCTGGGCGGAATGCCAGAGGCCGGCGCCGAAGCTGTCGAGCGTGACGTAGTTCTGGATCGAGAAGCCGGTCGTCGGCCAGGGCGGGATCGGGGGCAGGCGGGCCTCCGCCGGCGGCTTGAAGGTCGACAGGATCGTCCAGACGATCGGCGCCAGGAAGATCAGCGACAGCAGGACGCCGGTGCCGTGCTCGCCGAAGAGGCTCGCGATCGAGCGGTTCGAGGTGGAGCGGGTGGTGGCGGCCATCATGTGCCCTCCGGGTTACGCAGCAGCCGGAGCTGGATGAGGCTGAGGACGACGAGGATGACGAGCAGCACCATGGAGAGCGCCGCGCCGTAGCCGAGTTTGAACGAGACGAAGGACTGGTTGAAAATCCAGTACACCGCCGTGATCGTCGAATTGCGCGGGCCGCCGCGCAGCAGGATGTAGAACTGGTCGAAGGCGAGGATCGAGCCGGCGACCGAGAGGATGAGCGCCAGCGCCAGCGTCCGGCGCATCAGCGGCAGCGTGATGGCGCGGAAGCGCTGCCAGGCATTGGCGCCGTCGATCTTGGCGGCTTCCTGCAATTCGGTCGGGATCGACTGCAGCCCGGTCATCAGGATGACCATGGTGAAGCCGGCCACCTTCCACACAACCATGACGATGATCGACCAGAAGGCCGGATTGAAGGTGGCGATCAGGTTGAACTTCCTGTCCGTCAGGCCGAGCATCTGCGCCGCCGGGCTGAACAGGCCGCTATCGACGTTGAGCAGCCAGGCCCAGAGCAGGCTGGCCGAGGCGAAGCCGACGACCACGGGCATGAAGAAGGCGGTGCGATAGACGCTCGCCATCGGTCGCGGCTTCTCGACGAAGAGCGCCAGCGGGAAGGCGACGGCGAAGATCGCGATGGTGACGATCACCGTGTAGTAGAGCGTGAATTTGAGGGCGTTCCAGAAGCGGACGTCCTTGGTGATGGCGATGTAGTTGTCGAGCCCGATGAAGCGGTGCTGGCCCATCAGCGGCCAGTTGTGCAGCGACATCCAGGCGGTCATGCCGAGCGGGATCACGAAGAACACCGTCACCAGGACGATGGCCGGGGCGATGTAGAGCAGGCCGACCCAGTGGCTGCGGTCGACTTTCGCGCGTCGGCGGACGGGTTGGGTGGGCAGGGCGCCCGCCTTGGCCGGGATCGCCTTGGCCGTGATCGAGGACATGGTGTTTCCTTCGCAAGCGATGCTGGCGGACGGCGAGGGCGCGGCAGCGCCCCCGCCGATCGAGGGGCCTTACTGGCCGGTGCCGGCGTCGATGATGCCCTGCATGGTCTCCTGCGCATTGGCGAGCGCGCCGTCGACGTCGTCGCCGAAGAACACCTCGTTGATCATCTGCGCCCACGGGCCGTTGGCGCTGTTGATGATGTCGTTGAAGACGACGGAGTAGGGGGTCTTGCCCTTGGCCATCGCTTCCGCCGCGATCTGGTAGCGCGGGTCGAGGTCCTTCAGAGCTTCCTTGGCGATGTCGCCGCGGACCGGCAGGCTGCCGCGGCTGGCGAGCAGCGTCTGGCCTTCGAGCGAGTAGGCGTAGTCGAGGAATTCCTTCAGGACGGCCAGCTTCGGCGTGCCCTTGGTGACGACGAAATTGTCGCCGCCGGCGAAGGAGGACCAGCCGCCGTCCTTGCCCGGCAGGAAGGTCACGCCGTAGTCGATGTCCTTGTACTGTGTGTTGAGCGCGCCGATGGCGAAGGCGCCCGACGGCGCGATGCCGACATTGCCGCCGGCGAAGGCGGCGAAGAAGTTGGCGCCCGAATCGGTCTTGGCGCCTTCCGGCACCAGGCCCTTCTCGACCATGCCGCGATAGAGCGCGATCGCGTCGCGCATCTGCGGGCTGTCGAGCGTCGCCTTCGAGCCGTCCTCGCTGAGGATGTCGCCACCCGAGGCCCAGATCAGCGGCGTGAAGGTGAAGATGTTGCAGCCGCCGCAGGCGCCGGAGAAGTAGAAGCCCTTGATGTCGCCGCCCAGCGCCGCGACCTTCTCGGCGTCGGCCGCGATCTCGGCGAAGTTGGTCGGGCCCTTTTCGGGATCGAGGCCGGCCTGCTTGAACAGCTTCTTGTTCCAGATCAGCACGGAGCTGTCGGCCGAGAAGGGCAGGCCGTAGATCTTGTCCTTGTAGGTGCCGGTCTTCACATGCGCGGGCGACAGGTCCTTGAAGTAGGGCAGCGACTTGGCCCAGTCGGTGATGTCCTCGAGCTGGCCGGCCGCGGCGAAGGCCGGGGTGTAGATCAGGTCGAGCGACAGGCCGTCCGGCGCGGTGCCGCCGGCAGCGGAGGTCGCGTATTTCTGAACCAGCTCGGCGTTCGGGATGATGTCGAGCTTGATCTGGTTCTCATGGCTCTTGTTGAAGGCCTCGACGATCTGCGGCATGAAATTGGAGCCGTCGGCGCGGACCCAGATATTGGCCGTCTCGGCCGCCGAGGCGAGCGCCGTCATCGAGAGCAGCGTGGCGGTTGCCGCCAGCAGGCTTGTCAGTCTTTTCATGGTCTTCCCTCCCTGATGTCCCCGATCCAGGCTCCTCCCGGGACCGTGACAGGTAACCCTAGTCGCCCGGCGGACGACCGCATGACTGACGCACCACCAACCGGCACGGCAGTTTTCGAATGCCCGGCTCGACGGGCTTTCCGTCGACGAGCGAAAGCAGTGTGAGGCCGGCCTCGCGGCCAAGCGCCGTCAGGTTCATGTCGACCGTGGTGAGCGGCGGGCGCGTGGCGGCGGCGACGATCTCCCAGTTGTCGAAGCCGATGACGCCGACATCCTCGGGCACGCGCAGTCCCCGTTCGCGCAGCGCGTCGACGACGCCGCGCGCGATCTGGTCGTTGCCGCAGAAGACGGCGTCCGGCTTTTCGCCTGGCGCATCGAAGAGTTCGGCCACTGCCTGATGGCCCCAGCCTTCCGACCATTTGCCCATCAGCACGCGCGGCGGAGCGAGGCCCTGCTCGTCCAGGACGGCCCGATAGGCACGAGCGCGCTGGTGCACCACCTCGAAGGTCTCGGGGCCCGTCACATGCACGATGCGCTTGCGGCCAAGCGCCGCGAAATGCTCGACGGCGAGGCGGGCGCCGCCCTCATCGTCCGAGACGAAGGCGATCGAGTTCGGGTCGGGGTCGGTGAAGGCGTAGATCACCGGAATGCCGAGATTGGAAAGGTCGACCGGCAGATGGCGATCGAGCCGCTTGCCGGAGGCGATGATGCCGTCGACGCGCTTTTCCAGCATGGCATCGACATGCATCTGCCCGAGGCGCGGATCGTCCTCGACATTGCAGAGGAAGACCGAGACGCCATTGTCGAGCAACGCTTCCGATACGCCGGCCATCACCGGCAGCGAGAAGCGGCCATAGGTGTCGTTGGTGAGCAGCCCGACGGTGAAGCTGCGTTGGCGCAGCAGGCTCTGGGCGAGGCCGTTCGGCCGGAAGCCGAGCTGCGATGCCACCGCGCGGATACGCGTCCGCGTCTCGACCGTCATGCGGCCCTGGTCGTTCAGCGCCTTGGAGGCAGTGGCGACGCTGACGCCGGCCGTTTCGGCGACGTCGCGCAACGTCACAGGCCGCCTGCGGGCGGGCTGAATCACGTTGTCGCTGCCGTCGCTCATGCCGTCGTTTCCTCGCCCCGGCCGTCCGTTCGAGCGGCGGCCTCTCTTTTAGAGAAAAGGTTTTCTCAACCGGTTTCAAAAAAAGGGCGGAGGGAATAGCGCCGCCGCCCGGACCGTCTGAGAAAACCTTTTCTCAGGAAAAGCTAGCACAGTTTTTTCGCCGCGCAAGGCGCTCGCGACGTGCCGGTGAAGAAAGTTTTTGGATAGCGGAACAAACGCCCGGATTGCCTCGGTTCCGGAATATCCACGATGGCCGCCGGCGTCGGGGGGAGGGGCTCAGGCCGCGCCCCAGAGGTCGGATGTCCAGCGATAGAGAAAAAGCGACAGTTCCGCGCCGAAGAAGACGATCGCCGAATTCCAGGCGATGGCGACGACGGTGAGCGCCCAGCCGACCAGAACGGCCAGGCCATCCCGCTCGATCAGGCCGAAAGCGAAGACGATGACGGCGAGTGCGGGCAGCTGGTTGCCGAGCGGGATCGGCAGCAGGATCATCACGGCATGGACGAAGATCGGCACGGCGAGGATGAAGGGCGCCAGCCGGCCGGAAAGGAAGGAAAAGCGCGGCCGCAGCATCCATTCGACGCGCCGGAACCAGGGCGCGATCCAGGCGCCGCCGCTGACGACCGGGCCCCGCGGCAGGCTCTGCCGGCGCAGCCATTGCGGCAGGCGCAGCCGGTCGGCGCCGGCGAGAATCTGCAGCGACAGGATCGCCAGCGCGGTGCCGAAGACGAAGCCGGTCGGCAGGCCGGGGATCGGGATGAAGGAAGGCAGCGCCAGCATCAGGATGGAGAGGCCCAGGCCCGCCTCGCCGAGCGCGTCGACCATGTCGCCGAGGCTGACGCGATCCTTCTTCAGCACCGAACCGAGATCGGCCAGGATCGCCGAGGCGGAGCGGGTCCGGAAGAAGGCGGTCGTCGCGTCGTCGGAGGTGGGGTCGGCGGGCAAGCGGCGGATCCTCTACGGTCGTTCGATCGTCCCATATGGGGTGCCGCCGTCGCGACGCCACCCGTGACGGGCATCCTGCGCCGCTTGCATGACACGTCGATTGCGTCCTAACTCCCTATTCTCGTCATCTTTAATCCTATAGCTCAGGCAGCCGCATGATGCGGTACATTGCCCTGCTGGAGATCTGCTTGTTCAGCGCCGCCTCCCCCAGCCGCCGGCCGGCTTCCGTCGACACGCTCCGAGGCGCGGTCGCCGCCTTCCTTCGCCTCGTCGTCGCCGCCTGGCTTTTCGGCGTGCTGGCGGCGGGATCCGCCTGGGCGCAGCCGGAAGATCCGCAGAAGCAGATCAATGCCTGGAATATGTCGCTCGAGAAGATGGACGCCGCCATCGATGGCGACGGCCTGACCGATGCCGACTTCAAGCGGTTCAAGCAGGACACGACCGATATCGTCACGGCGGCCAACGCGCTGGCCGACGCGCTGGCGCCGAAGGTCGAGGCCGCCACAGCGCAGGTCGACCAGTTGAAGCCGACCGGCGCGGCCGACGCGACGGAATCGGACGCGGCGAAGGAAAATCGCCAGCAGGCCGAGCAGCAGCTCGCCGATCTCGCCGGCTTCCAGAAGCAGGCTCTCGCTGTCGCCACGCACGGCTCCTACACGATCTCGCAGATTTCCGAGCGCCGCCGCACCCGCTTCACCGCCGCGCTGCTCGAGCGCAATTCCAGCCTGATCGATCCCGGCCTCTGGGGCGATGCTGCCACCGACGTGCCGGCGATTGCCGGGCGTTCCGGCTCGGTCGTCAGCGAATGGGCGACGGTGATCGCCAATCGCAGCGACCGCTCGGTGATCGCGATCTTCGTAAGCCTGCTGGCCCTGATCGTCATGGTGCTCGTGCCGGGCCGGCGCTTCCTGCTTTCCAAGCTGCGCCGGCCGACCGCCGACCAGCAGCCGACCATGCGCACCAAGGTGATGTCGGCGGCGGCCATCGTCGCGGTCAACGCCTTCCTGCCGCTCATCGTGCTGACCGGCGTGCAGTCGATCCTCAAGGCGCTCGATCTGATGCCCTATCGGATCGATCTGCTCTGGACCGCGACCACGGCGGCGGTCGTCTTCTTCTCGCTCGCCTTCGGCGTGTCGCGCGCCCTCCTGGCGCCGACGCGCAGCACCTGGCGGATGGTCGATCTCGACGACGCGGTTTCCACCCGCGCCTTCCACATCTCGGTCGCAATCGCCGCGCTCGAGGCGCTGGTGGTCGTCCACCAGAGCTTCGCCAAGGTGACGCTGGCGTCGCTGCAATTCGTCATCGCGCTCGACGGCGTGCTGTCGATCGCCATCGCGGTGCTGATCATCAGCATGGTTCGCGTGCTGACCCGGCGGGGTTCGCCGGAGGATGAAGAGAACGACGATCCCGCCGACGAGGATTACGGCCTCGGCCGGATCGCGCTGATCATCGCGGGCCTTTCGGCCGGCATCGCCATCATCGCCAACGTGATGGGCTATGTCGCGCTCGGCCGCTTCATCACCACGCAGACGGTGTGGATCACGGTCGTCATCTCGCTACTCTACCTGCTGATGAAGCTGACGGACGAGATCACCGCCGCCTCGTTCCGTCGCGACGGCGTCGTCGGCAGCCGCCTGATCGGCTCGGTCGGCTTCGCGCCGCGCTCGGTGACGCAGGCCGGCGTGCTGGCCAATGGCGTCGCGCACCTCGTCCTGATCAGCTTCGCCTGCCTCGCCATCGTGGCGCAGTGGGGCGTCGATTCCTCCGGCCTGTTCGAGACGATCCGCCAGCTCTTCTTCGGCTTCAAGATCGGTTCGATCACCATCTCGCTGTCGACGCTCGTCGCCGGCATCGCCGTCTTCATCGTCGGCCTGGTGATCACACGGTCGATCCAGAACTGGCTCGACACACGCTTCCTGCCGACGACGCGGCTCGATTCCGGCCTGCGCAACTCGATCCGCACCAGCTTCGGCTATGTCGGCATGATCTTCGCGGCGACGCTGGCCTTCGGCTATGCCGGCCTCGACCTCTCCAACATCGCCATCGTCGCCGGTGCCCTCTCCGTCGGTATCGGTCTCGGCCTGCAGGCGATCGTCAACAACTTCGTCTCCGGGTTGATCCTGCTCGCCGAACGGCCGATCCGTGCCGGCGACTGGATCACGGTCGGCGCGGAGGAAGGGACGGTCAAGCGCATCAATGTGCGCGCCACCGAGATCGAGACCTTCGACCGCGCCACCGTCATCGTGCCGAATTCGAGCCTGATCACCGGCGTCGTCAAGAACATGGTTCTGCGCGATCGCTCGGGTCGTGTCGTCGTGCCGGTGACGGTCAGCAAGCTCGCCGACGCGGAACAGGTGAAGGCGATCCTGCTCGACTGCGCCAAGGGCCATTCGCTCGTTCTGCGCTATCCGGAGCCGATCGTGCTGTTCCTGAATTTCGGCGAGAAGTCGCTCGATTTCGAGCTGCGCTGCTATCTCGCCGATATCGCCACCGGCGCGACGGTCCGTTCCGACCTGCGCTTCGCCATCCTGAGCAAGCTGAAGGAGGCGGACGTGGCGCTCCCCGGCTGAGCCGCCGCCGATCCTTCTTCTCCTGCGTCGCTTGTCGCTCGCAGTTCGTTAGCGTTTCCTGACTATTCCAGACGTCACCGCGTCCCTTACCCCCGAGGCCGTTCCATGTTCCTCTCTTCCCGGCGCCTGCCCCCGCTGCTTGCCGCACTGACCGCCGCCGCTGTCCTGGCCGGCTGTTCGGAAACGGTCGTCGACACCACGCCGAAATCGCCGGTCTTCTACAACCGGATCGATTCCGCCGGCGCCACGGTCGACCCGCAGGCAGCGGCGAGCCTCATTTCCGGCTACCGCATGAACAAGGGCCTCGGCACCGTCACCGTCGACCCGCTTTTGAACAAGATGGCGGCCGACCAGGCGCGCGCCATGGCCAAGGCTGACAAGGTCAATCATGACGTCGGCGGCAGCTTCCAGCGCCGCCTCGCAGCTTCCGGTTTTGACGCCGGCATCGCGGCGGAAAATGTCGGCGCCGGCTATCGCACGCTCGCAGAGGCCTTCTCCGGCTGGCGCGATTCGCCCCACCACAATGCCAACATGCTGAAGCCGGGCGTTACCAAGATCGGCATCGGCACGGCCTATGCGCCGAACAGCAAGTACAAGGTCTACTGGTCGCTCGTCCTGGCCAAGCCCTATGAGCGCCCGGCCGTGGTCGGCGGCGGCCCGCTGCCCGCCGATGGCAGCACGGTCGTCTCGATCGGCGGCGCCGTCATCAACCGTTAGTCGGCTCCGACAGCAGCGTTTCCAGCGCCCGCGCCGCCTTCGAGCGGTAGCGTTCCTTGTGCCAGACCATGCTGAAGGCGCGCGGCGTCATCTCGAAGGCGACGCGCGCCAGCTTGCCGGCCTCGATATGCGGGCTCGCCACCAGTTCGGAGACGACAGTGGCGTGCTCGCCGGTTTCGACGGCGGCGCGCACGGCCTCGTTGCTGGGCAGTTCCATGTCGACCTGCAGCGTTTCCGGCTGGATGCCGCGGGCCGTCAGCGCCGCCTCGAACACCGAGCGCGTGCCGGAGCCGCGCTCGCGCATCACCCAGCGTGTGGCGGCGATCTCTTCGGGGCCAACCGTCGCGGCCCGGGCCAGGGCATGGCCGGGCGTCGTGACGAGAATCAGCCGGTCCTCGCCGACCGCGCGCGTCGCCAGCGCTGGGTCGTCGATCTCGCCTTCGATGAAGCCGATTTCGGCGAGGCCCTCATGCACGGCATGGCGCACGGTCTCGGTGTTGCCGATCTGCAGATGGATGCCGAGCGAGGGATAGGCGGCGCGGAAGCGCACCAGCGCGGACGGCAGCCAATAGCTCGCGATCGTCTGGCTCGCCTGCACCTCCAGCGTGCCGCGCAGCAGCCCGCCCAGTTCGGCAAGCGCCAGTTCCGCCGCCTGCGCCCGGGCGATCGTGGCCCGCGCCTCGACCAGGAAAACCCGGCCCGCCTCGGTGAGTTCGATCCGCCGTCCGACGCGGTCGAACAGCCGCGCGTCATAGCGGGCCTCGAGCGCATGGATCGCCGAGCTCACCGCCGAGGGCGTCAGCCGCAACGCCTCCGCCGCGCGGGTCAGATGCTCGCGCTCGGCGACCGCGATGAAAATTCTAAGCTGGTCGAGGGTCATGGCATTGTTTGTTCGATTGGGTCGAACGAACAGTAATATATTTCGAAATGGAATGCATGATTGGGCAGGATCATCCTGCCGTCATGATGATTTCCCTTCGTACTCTCCCGTCGCGTCTGCAGGCCCTTGGCCCCGGACTCGCCCTTACTGCGGCGGTCTCGGTGGCCGCCCTCGCCATCGAGCATGTCGAGGCGTCGTTTCTCGGACGTGCCTGGCTCGACGGCGTCGTGCTCGCCATCCTGCTCGGCGTGGCGGTGCGCTCGCTCTGGCGGCCGGGCGCCATATTCCTGCCGGGCGTCACGTTCAGCGCGCGGACGCTGCTCGAGGTGGCGGTCATGCTGCTCGGCGTTTCGATCAGCGCCTCGGTCGTCGCCGCGCAGGGCATGACCCTGCTCGTGGGCGTCGCCGTGGTCGTTGCCTGCGCGATTCTCGTCAGCTACGGCATCGGCCGGACGATGGGCCTCGATCGCGGTATGGCGATCCTGATCGCCTGCGGCAACTCGATCTGCGGAAATTCCGCCATCGCCGCCACGGCTCCAGTCATCCATGCCGACGGCGAGGATGTGGCTTCCGCCATCGCCTTCACCGCCGTGCTCGGCGTCGTCGTCGTGCTGACGCTTCCGCTGCTGATGCCGGTCTTTGGCCTGTCGGTGACGCAATATGGCGTGTTCGCCGGCCTCACCGTCTATGCGGTGCCGCAGGTCCTGGCCGCCACCGCGCCGGTTGCCGCCGCGAGCGTGCAGATGGGCACGCTGGTCAAGCTGCTGCGCGTCCTGATGCTCGGCCCCGTCGTGCTGGTGCTGTCGCTGTTGCAGAGCCGGATCGACGGCGCCCGCATCGACGCCGGCCGTCCCAATTTGCGCCACATGGTGCCGTGGTTCATCCTCGGCTTCATCGGCCTTGGCATGCTGCGTTCGGCCGGCCTGATCCCGGATGTCGTCGTCGCCCATACCGCGCCGGTCTCGGGTTTCCTGACGGTGCTTGCCATGGCGGCGCTCGGGCTCGGCGTCGATGTCCGCTCGGTGGCGCGGGCCGGCATGCGGGTGACGGCGACGGTTGTCCTGTCGCTCGCCGCCCTTGGCTTGATCAGCCTTGTGGCGATGCGGCTGATGGGGGTCGCCTGAGCCGGGCCTTCACCGCCTCGGCCTTCTTGCGGGTGGCGCGCAAGAAGCGGCGGGCGATCGGACGCAGGGTTAGTTCCAGCCTCGCCAGGGCCAGACCCGTCTCGTAACCGATCCCGCCGCCCTTCGGCCCGATCACAAGCGTGCCGATTTCCAGCCGGTCCGGCCAAATCGGATCGACCATCGGGTGGTTGGCGACGGCGATCGAATCGATCCGCTCCACGGCCGGGTCGGCGAGCAGGGCCTTCGACCCTTCCAGCATGACATGGACGCCGGGCGAGAAGCGGGCATAGGCCTCGTCATAGGCGATCTTCCAGGTGACGGCGCTGGCGCCGGCCCGGAAGCTGACCAGCATGGCGACGGCGCGGCCATCGAGCCGGATGGCGTAGATCACAGCGTCGCCGCCCGCGACGGCGGCCCGGGCAAACGCTTTTTCCCGCGGGCGCAGCGCCAGCGCGGTGCCGCGTCGGCCCTTCCAGCCGCTCGCCTCCAGCGCGAAGAAGTCTTCGAGCGTATCGGCGTGCTGGGCCGGATCCGAGATATGCTCGACCGTCACGGCGCCGAGGTCGCCGAGGCGGCGCCATTGCCGCGTCAGTTCCCGGCGTTTCTTGGTCGAGATCGTCTGTAGGAAGGCCGTGGGGTCCGTGCCAGTCCGCTCCAGCTTGGCACGGCGGTGCGTCGCGAGCACGGCGATGGGGCGACCCGCAAGTCCGGCCTGGCGGCGGAGCGCGTCGGCGACGGGGCCTGCCAATGGCAGATAGGGAAATTCGAGGATGGCCCGGCCCGGTCGGCCGCCATCCATGGCGGCGAGCAGTCCGGCCGCGGCCTCGTCGATCGCGCCGGCGTCGAGCAGCGGTGTGCCGAGCGGGCCATGCGGGTGTACCCAGACCGCCATCGCCGGCACGACGCGGCCGAGCCGTGTCGGCCGGATCGGCGCCAGGCCGATGGTCTGGCCGGCGGCATCGGTGATTTCGGCCACCGTCACCCTGGCATCGCCGAGATGTTGTCGCGCCGCGCCCAGGATGCCGGCGGTGAAGAAGGGGTTGTCCCCGGCCGCGCGGGCGGTCAGGTCCGTGGCCGGAGCCTGGGCCGCCGCCTCGCTCACGACGGGCTCTCCGGGCGCGGCGCCAGGCGGATCGTGCCGCGCGGCCCCAGCACATGTAGGATCGAGCAGCGTAGCTTCAGCCGCCAGCGCACCGCCAGGTAGACGGCGAGCGTCTCGAGGCAGAGCGCCAGCGAGGTGGCGATCGCCGCGCCCTCCAGCCCGAAATGCGGGATCAGCGTGTAGTTCAGGATCAGGTTGACCAGGAAGGTGCCGGCATAGACGGCGGCGCAGATGCGCTGTTCGCCGGCCATGGTCAGGATGCTCTCCGCCGGGCCGATGGCGGCGCGGACGAGCAGGCCGGCGGCGAAGATGAAGATCAGCGGAAAGCCGGAAACGAAGCTCGCGCCGAACATCGACAGCAGGAAGCGGCCGCAGGCGAGCAGGACGAGGACGGCGACGACGGAGGGCCAGAAGGTCCAGTGCAGCGAATCGCGCACGGTCGCTTCGAAGCGGACGCGGTCGCCGGAGGCGTAATATTGCGAGAAGCGCTGCATAGTGGCGGCGCGGACGGCGAAATAGACGAAATGCACGAGCGCCAGCGTCTTCACCGTGGCGAAATAGACGGCGACTTCCTCCGGCGCGCGCAACTGGCCGACGATCAGGATGTCGACATTGGTCAGCAGGTTGAAGAAGCCCTCGACCAGGAAGATCGGGAAGGCGACCGCGATCCAGGTGAAGGAGCGATAGTGGCGGACGCCCGGGGCCACCACCTTGCGCGTGCGATAGGCGAGCGCCGCCATCTGCAGCAGGCTGGTCAGATAGGTGGCGAGGATCGCCGTCGTCATCGCCGTGGTCGCGTCGGGAACGGCGCCCATTTCGAGCGCGGCGAAGGTGAAGGCGATGATCAGGACGGGGCGGATGATGAAGGTCGGCCAGAGCGCCAGGTCGGCCCAGTTGAAGCCGCGCGCCAGCCCGTCCTGGATCTCGCCGATCGCCAGCATGGGAATGCAGATCGCCGCCAGATAGAGCGGCATGACGTAGTATCCGGCGATCTGATCGCGGAACAGGAAGATGCCGACCAGGCCGATGGCGCCGATCAGCGTCGCGGTGGCGAGGCCATGCACGCGGCTGCCGATCAGGATGCCACGCAGCAGCGCCAGTTCGTTGCGCGCCGCATATTCCGGCACGAAGCGGACGACGGCGGTCTGGATGCCGAGGCAGGCGAGGCCGCCGATGATCACGGCGCCGACCCAGACGACGACATAGACGCCATATTCGAAATCGCCCATCCAGCGCGCCAGCAGCACCTGGCTGACATAGGCGATGACGGCGGAGAGCACGCGGATGGTGAAGGCGGTCAGCGCCATGCGCTGCGCCACGGCGCGATCGTCGCGGCCCGTCACGATGTTGTCGGCGATGGCGGCGAAGCGGGAAAGCCGGGCGCGCAGCGCCGCCGGCGCAAGGCGCTCGACCATGCCGACGAAGGAAACACGCAACGGGCAGGGCTCCTGGATCAGGATCGCGTTCGGGGACCGGGTTCACCTTCTAGGGCGTTCTGCTTTAAGAAAGCGTTCGCCGGCCGGGGAGCCGGCAGAGACAGGATGCGCCGAACGAGATGATGGACGAAGCCGAAGCGACGCGCGGCGCGGATGCCGACCGCTTTCTGGATGCGCGCGGGATCGCCTGTCCCCTGCCGGTATTGAAGGCGCGCAAGCATCTTGCCGGCATGGCGCCGGGCGAACGGCTGCGGGTCGAGGCGACCGATCCGATGGCGGCGATCGATCTCCCGCATCTCTGCCAGGAGGACGGTCATTTGCTTGTGCGGCAGGAGCGGTTCGAGGAGGCCGGCCGCACCATCCTGCGCTTCGTCATCGAGCGCGGCACGCGCGTGGCTCAGTCGGACTGAACGGCCGAAAGAAGCGCCGCGAGGCCCGTCTCGATCGTGGGCCGGAGAGCCGGATCCGCCGCGATCGCCCCTGCCTCCATGCCTTTGGCGATCAGGGCGACGCTGATTGCCGCCTCGTCGACGACGCGGCCCGACATTGTCGTCAGCACCAGGCGAAGCTGTGATTGCGCGTCGGAGGCGCGGGGCGAGGCGTTGAAGAGCGCGATCGGCTTGCCGGGGAATTCATGACCGCCGACCAGCCAGTCGAGCGCGTTCTTGAACGCGCCGGGGATGCCGCGCGCATACTCCGGGCAGGAGATCAGCAGGGCGTCGGCATTATCCACGCGGGCGCGCAGCGTCGCGACCGGCGCGGGAAGCGGTCCGGCCTCGATGTCCGGATTGAAATGCGGCAGTTCGCCGATGCCCTCGTAGTGTTCGAACGTCACTCCCGCCGGCGCAATCAGTTCGGCGGCGCGCAGCAGCGACCGGTTGGAGGACGCCGCGCGCAGGCTGCCGCAAAGGGTGAGGACATGAACCATGGCGGACCGAATCGCTCCATCGTGACGGGAGCGTCATGATGCCGGAGCGATCCGGATCCGCCAGGGGCTTCCGCGTCAGCCGAGATAGCGGACCTTGCCGCCCTTGGTGACGATGCAGTTGAACTGCGCGTCGTTGATCACGAGCCCGAATTCATAGGTGTTGCTGTGGATCCTGGCACGATTGATATGCACGTTGCCGCGCAGCGAGTTGTGCTTGATGGCGGCCTGGTTGATGCAGATGTTCTTCGCCGCGGACTGCGTAACCGCCTGCGCCTCGATCGGGATCAGCGGCAGGAAAGCGGCAATCGACACGGCGGCGACGGCAATTTTCATCGACATCTTGGGTCTCCTTCCGGTTGCATCTGCAGCCTCAACGGCGATTTTTCCGTTCAGTTCCCGCTCGGGTTCGGCGATTTTTCCGAAGTCCTTTTTGCGGGGATGACCGGAATGGCGCTAGGGCCGGAAGACGCCGGAAAAGCCCGAAATGGCGAGTGGATTGTCGGCGATCGTTGTTGCATCCGCCGTGTCGGTCTGCGGCAGGTCGGAGAAGGCGCCGACGATGGCGCGCTCGGCTGCCTCGGGGAGATCGCGCACGATCAGCACCAGTCGCGAGCGGTGGTCGTCGCTCGGCCAGGCCGGGAGCCGGGCAGGCGGGTGGAAGATCGTCTGCGCCGCCTGGATCACCAGCGGCCGGTCCGGCGCGTCGGCGGTCTGCACCAGCCCCTTCAGCCGCAGCAGGCTCGGGCCGTGCTCGCGGGCCAGCCGGTCGAGGAAATCATCGAGGGCATGGCGGGAGATCGGCGTCGCGCGCGTCGCCGTGAACGAACGGATGCGCGCATCGTGGCGGTTGACGTCGTGCGCCTGCGGGTGGGCGTGGCCATGATGGTCATGGCCGTGATCATGGTGGTGCCCATGATCCCCATGGTGGTCGTGGTGATGATGGTGGTGGCCGGCGTGATCCTGCGCCTCGGCCGCCAGCCAGCCGACGACGTCGGCGATCTTTCCCTCGGTGGTGAAGGGCTGCGTATCGAACAGATCCGCCGGCTGGACGTCGTCGCGGCCGGCCTCGAGGACCTTCGCGCCGGGGTTCAGGGCGAAGATGCGGTCGCGGATGGCCGGGTCGGCTTCGTCGAGGTCCGTCTTGGTCAGCACGATCCGGTCGGCGACGGCGATCTGCCGGTTCGCCTCGTCCGAGATGTCGAGGGTGTGCGCGCCGTTGACGGCATCGACCACGGTGACGACGCCGTCGAGCCGGTAGCGCATCGAGAGATAGGGGTGGAGCAGCACGCTCTGCAGCACGGGCGCCGGATCGGCGAGGCCGGTGGTTTCGATCACGACCCGGTCCAGACGTTCGATGCGGTGATTGTCGAGCGCGCGCAGCAGGTTTTCGAGCGTCGTGACCAGCTCGCCGCGGATGGTGCAGCAGAGGCAGCCGGAGGAAAGCTCGATGACGCCATCCTCGGATTCGCCGACCAGCAGGTGGTCCAGCCCGATCTCGCCGAATTCGTTGACGATGACGGCTGTGCCGGCCAGCGTCGGGTCGCGCAGGAGGCGGTTCAGCAGGGTCGTCTTGCCGGCGCCCAGGAAGCCGGTCAGCACGGTGAGCGGAATCGGCTTCGGGCGCTGGCGGGCGGGGCGGGCTTCGGTTTGCTGGGGCATGGCGGGATCGGGAACTGGGCCACGGAACGGGCCGTTGGCATCACTGCGTGACGGCGAGGGCGGAATCCGGCAGCGGCGCGACGTCGGTCGAATCGAACGGCACGCCGAGCTCGATTTTCGGCTTGGCCGGCGCCTTCGCCTTGACCGGCTTCTCGTCGGCCTTCTTCACCGGCTTGGGGACGGGCTTGGTGGCCGTCTTCTTCTCGCCATCCTTCTTTTTCGCAGCCTTGCCCTTCTGTTTCTTCTCGAGCTTGGCGGCCGCGGCCGCGGCGGCGGCCGCTTCGTCCTCGGCTTCGGCGACGGCGGCCGGCTTGATCGACCCGTCCGGGTTGCGGACGCCGAGCGTCGAAACGACGACGGGCTCCATCAGCTTGACGCGCGGCTGCAGCGCGCTCGGCAGGTTCGGCGCGGCGGCTGTCTCCGCCTCGTGCTCGCCGCGATCCTTCTTGCTGCAGATATCCTCGCGCATGTTGATCGCGCCTTCGACCGGCGAGGCGCCGCGGAAGCTGGCGAGCGACGGGCGGCTGCCGGAAAGCGCCAGGCTGCCGAAGCTCTGGTTCAGCAGACGAGCCGTTAGCTCGGCGCGCTCCTTGGCGGTGCTGGCGCCGAGAACGACGGCGGCGAGCGTGTGGCCGTCGCGCGATGCGGTCGCCACGACGTTGAAGCCCGAGGCGCAGATGAAGCCGGTCTTCATGCCGCTGGAGCCCGGATAGCGCTCGAGCAGCGAGTTGGCCGATTTCAGCACGCGCTTGCCGGAACGGATCGCCGTGATGCCATAGAGCTCGCGCCGCTCGGGAAACTCGGTCCAGAGTGCCCGCGCCAGCACGGCGAGATCGCGCGCCGTGGTGTACTGGCCTTCGCCGGGCAGGCCGTTCGGATTGATGAAATGGGTATTCGTCATGCCGAGGCGAGCCGCTTCGGCGTTCATCATGGCGACGAAGCCTTCCTCGCTGCCGCCGACCGTCTCGCCGATCGCCATGGCGATGTCATTGGCCGAGTGGACCAGCATCATCTTCAGCGCATTGTCGAGGTCGATGACGGTGCCGACCTTGAAGCCCATCTTGCTCGGCGGCTCGTCGAGCGCGTGGCGCGAGACGATGATCTGGCTCGCCAGCGTTAGCTTGCCGGCGCGCAGCGCCTTGAACACGACATAGGCGTTCATCAGCTTGGTGACAGAGGCGGGATACCATTCCTGGTGCGGATTGCGCGCCGCCAGCACCTTGCCGCTGTCCATGTCGACGACGACGTAGGGCGTTTCCACTGCGGATGCCGCGTTCACGCCAAGGCCGATCAGCAGGATGAGTGCGAAGAACCGGGCGATCGATCGGGTCACGAAGTGCATGTCTGGCTTTGTCCGTCTCGGGGAGGTCGCAGTACCGACGGGGCCGGCGCGTCCGACCTGAATAACCGATCTGGGGCTCGATTGGCAAAGCGACCATTCGGCCAGGACCGATCACAATCCCGAAGTCCTTGGAACCAGAGTGGAAATTTCTGTAGGATCCGGATGCCGCGCGGACAGGCTTTCGCAAGGAAATCCGCGAAATCTGGCAAGTGAATCAGCTCGTGAATCGGCGTGGCGGCACGCCGGCTTTGCATGGCCGCATGGTATGACGTAGCGTTATGGCCTAGATTGGGGGCATGGACCGCCGCGTGCGGGGCAGGCGGCGCGTCGGAAATTGCCGGGCCGACATCATGTTCGGGACCGGCCTGTCGTGATGAGGCGCCCGATGATCCGCGCAACCGCCGTTCTTCCCGCCGGTTCCTGGACCGGCCCCCCGGCCGACACCATCCTGCTCGACTATGACGCGCGCCATCGCCGCCGGCTCGCCATATCGGGCAGGGCCGGCGTGTCTTTTCTGCTCGACCTGCCGATGGCGCTCGGCCTGCGCCAGGGCGACGGGCTGCTGCTCGAGGATGGCCGCATCATCGCGGTCGAGGCCGCCGCCGAACCGCTGGTCGAGATATCAGCCGCCAGCCCGGCCCAGCTGAGCCGCATCGCCTGGCATATCGGCAATCGCCAATTGCCGATCGAGATCGTCGGCGAGCGCCTGCGCATTCGGCCCGATCCGGCCGTGGAGGCCACGCTGGCCGGGCTCGGCGCCGCTACGCGGATGATCGAGGCGCCGTTTGATCCGGAGGGCCCGCCCAGTACGGAGGAGGACGGGCCTTGGGCCGGCTTCTGGCAGGGCTTTGGCGACGGAAAGTTCTTTTCGGAGAGCTTCGGCGCCTCGTCGGGACCGGGACATGCTTCGGCACGCGGAAGTTTCCATCGCGATGGTCCGGTTTTCGCGGAGGCGCATGGCAACGCGCATGCGAGCGGCCGCTCTCGGCATTCCTACACGCGGTCGGAGAGCCACGCCCGCAGCCCGGCCCATCCGCAGCACGATCATTCGGAGCCGGAGGACCGGGACCCGGATGGGCCGAATCCCCGTCAGGGTTGAGTGCATGGGAAAAGCAAACCGGATCGTGATTTCTTGCTGCGCTGCAGCTAGAGTGGGGCTTCGTGCTGTAGATCCTGCGGAGTTCCGGAATGCCGATCGTCAATCGTCTCGCCGAATATCAGGACGAGCTGGCCGCGTGGCGGCATGATCTGCACCAGCATCCGGAGATCCTCTACGACGTGCATCGGACCGCCGCCTCGGTGGCTGCGCGGTTGCGGGAGTTCGGCGTCGACGAGGTCGTGACCGGCCTTGGCCGCACCGGCGTGGTCGGCGTCATCCGCGGCCGGCGCGGCGAGGGCGGCCGGACGGTGGGGCTGCGCGCCGACATGGACGCGCTGCCGCTGACGGAGATCACCGGCAAGCCCTATAGCTCCACGATCCCTGGCAAGATGCACGCCTGCGGCCATGACGGCCACACGGTGATGCTGCTTGGAGCCGCCAAGTATCTGGCCGAGACCCGCAATTTCGATGGCACCGCGGTCGTCATCTTCCAGCCGGCCGAGGAGGGCGGCGGCGGTGGCCGGGCCATGGTCGAGGACGGGCTGATGGAGCGGTTCGGCATCGACGAGGTCTATGGCATGCACAACATGCCGGGCCTCGACCTCGGCAAGTTCGCGATCCGGCCGGGCCCGATCATGGCGGCGACGGACGAGTTCAACCTCAGCATCGCCGGTCTCGGCGCCCATGCCGCCAAACCGCATCTGAGCCTCGACCCGATCGTCATCGGTGCGCAACTGGTGCAGGCGATGCAGACGATCGTGTCCCGCTCGGTCGATCCGCTCGAATCCGTCGTCGTCTCGGTTACGAAGTTCCACGCCGGCGAGGCGCACAACATCATTCCGCAGACCGCCGCTCTCGGCGGCACGGTCCGCACGCTGAAGGCGGAGATGCGGGATCTCGCCGAGAGGCGGATCCGCGAGATCGCCGCCGGCATCGGCGCCGCCCATGGCGTCAGCATCGAGGTCGACTACGACCGCAACTATCCGGTGACGGTCAACCATGTCGCCAACACCCTCTTTGCCGGCGATATCGCCTCGGAGATCGTCGGCGGCGATCGCGTCGATCGCGACGTGGCGCCGATGATGGGCGGCGAGGACTTCTCCTACATGCTGGAGAAGCGGCCGGGCGCCTTCATCTTCATCGGCAATGGCGACTCGGCCGGGTTGCACAACCCGGCCTACGACTTCAACGACGACGCCCTGCCGATCGGCGCATCCTACTGGGTGCGTCTGGTCGAGACGTCGCTGGCGCCGGCCTGAAACGCGGCGCGGTCGTCGCGCCGCGTCTTCCACAGCGAGAGGATGACGCCGCCGCCGAGCAGGCCCAGCGTCGAGCCGAGCGAGAGCAGCGTATCGACCGGCCCGACCAGGTGGGTCCAGAAGATCTTGCCGCCGACCAGCACCAGCACGAGCGCCAGCGCGTATTTCAGGTAGTCGAACCGGTGCACCATGGCGGCGAGCGCGAAATAGAGCGCGCGCAGGCCGAGAATGGCGAAGATGTTCGAGGTGTAGACGATGTAGGGATCGGTCGTGATCGCGAACACGGCGGGCACGCTGTCGACCGCAAAGACGATATCGGCGATCTCGATCGAGACCAGCGCCAGGAACAGCGGCGTCGCCACCCAGTGCATCTTGCCGTCGGCCTTCTTCACATGGGTGAAGAAGTTGTGGCCGTCGAGCGTCGGCGAAACCGGGATCATGCGCCGGACCAGCTTCAGGATGCGGCTCTTCTCCAGATCCATCGGCTCGTCGCCAGCAAACAGCATCTTGATGCCGGTGATGATCAGGAAGGCGCCGAAGAAGTACAGGATCCAGCCGAAGGACGAGATCAGCGCCGCGCCGAGGCCGATCATGATGGCGCGCAGCACCAGCACGCCGAGAATGCCCCAGAACAGTACCCGGTGCTGGTAGGCGCGCGGAATGGCGAAGGCGCCGAAGATCAGCGAGATGACGAAGATGTTGTCGAGCGCGAGGCTCTTCTCGACGACGAAGCCGGTCAGGTAGAGCATGCCGGCGTCGGCGCCGAGGTCATACCAGACCCAGCCGCCGAAGAGCAGGGCGACGCCGATATAGAACGAGGAGAGGATGAGGCTGCGGCGGATGCCGATCTCGTGATCGCCGCGGTTGAGCACACCGAGATCGAGGACGAGAAGCGTCGCCACGACGCCCACGAACAACGCCCACGCGACCGCGGACTTGCCGAGAAACTCGGCACCGAGAAATGAAACGATATCCATGAGTCACGAGCACAGGTCGCCGGGCCAATAGGCTCAAGGGTCCGACATCGCGGTGGGCGACACACCGCCAGAGGGGCCCGGACCCCACTCGTTCGGGACAAATGGCACCCGGATCGGTGACTCGCAAGGGTCTGGATGGAGGAATTTTCTCGACATCCCCCCCGCTTTGGTGCAACCAACCCTAGCCACCACCTCCCTCGGACGTTCCGCTCGATCGGCAGCGCCTTATATGAGGGAGACCGCAGTAGATCGAGGTCATCATGCCCGCCTATCGTTCCCGTACCTCCACCCATGGCCGCAACATGGCCGGCGCGCGCGGCCTTTGGCGCGCCACCGGCATGAAGGATGGCGATTTCGGCAAGCCGATTATTGCGGTGGTAAACTCGTTCACGCAGTTCGTCCCCGGCCACGTCCACCTGAAGGACCTCGGCCAGCTGGTGGCGCGCGAGATCGAGAAGGCCGGCGGCATCGCCAAGGAATTCAACACGATCGCCATCGATGACGGCATCGCGATGGGGCATGACGGCATGCTCTATTCGCTGCCGTCGCGCGAGATCATCGCCGACTCGGTCGAGTACATGGTCAACGGCCATTGCGCCGACGCCATGGTCTGCATTTCGAACTGCGACAAGATCACCCCCGGCATGCTGATGGCGTCGCTGCGCCTCAACATCCCGACGATCTTCGTCTCCGGCGGCCCGATGGAAGCCGGCAAGGTGGTTCTCTCCGATGGCAAGATGCACGCGCTCGACCTGGTCGACGCCATGGTCGCCGCCGCCGACGAGACGGTGTCGGATGCCGACGTCAAGCTGATCGAGCAGAACGCCTGCCCGACCTGCGGCTCCTGCTCGGGCATGTTCACGGCCAATTCGATGAACTGCCTGACCGAGGCGCTCGGCCTGTCGCTGCCCGGCAACGGCTCGACGCTGGCGACGCACGCCGATCGCAAGCGCCTGTTCATCGAGGCCGGCCACCAGATCGTCGATATCACCCGCCGCTACTACGAGCAGGACGACGAGAGCGTGCTACCACGCAACGTCGCCTCGTTCGGCGCGTTCGAAAATGCGATGACGCTCGATATCGCCATGGGCGGCTCGACCAACACGGTCCTGCACATCCTGGCGGCCGCGCATGAAGGCGAGATCGATTTCGACCTCGACGACATCGACCGCCTGTCGCGCCACGTTCCCGTGCTCTGCAAGGTCGCGCCGGCCAAGCAGGACGTGCACATGGAAGACGTCCATCGCGCCGGCGGCATCATGGCGATCCTCGGCGAACTCGCCCGCGGCGATCTGCTGAACCTCGACCTGCCGACCGTCCATTCGTCGACCATGGCCGAGGCGATCGCCCGCTGGGACATCCGCCAGACCAACAGCGAGAGCGTGCGCGAATTCTACCGCGCGGCGCCGGGCGGCGTGCCGACGCAGACGGCCTTCAGCCAGGACCGCCGCTGGACCGATCTCGACCTCGACCGCGAGAAGGGCGCGATCCGCGACGTGCCGAACGCCTTCTCCAAGGATGGCGGCCTCGCCGTGCTGAAGGGCAACATCGCGCTGAACGGATCGGTGGTGAAGACCGCCGGCGTCGACGAGTCGATCCTGAAGTTCACCGGCCCCGCCGTGATCTTCGAGAGCCAGGACGACGCCGTGCTCGGCATCCTGAACAAGAAGGTCAAGGCCGGCGACGTCGTGATCATCCGCTACGAGGGTCCCCG
The DNA here is from genome assembly GCF_026343855.1 of Kaistia nematophila. Taxonomy (NCBI): domain Bacteria; kingdom Pseudomonadati; phylum Pseudomonadota; class Alphaproteobacteria; order Hyphomicrobiales; family Kaistiaceae; genus Kaistia; species Kaistia nematophila. The sequence continues at coordinate 56,142 of NZ_JAPKNK010000010.1, forward strand.
CGGCGGCCCCGGCATGCAGGAAATGCTCTATCCGACCAGCTATCTGAAGTCGCGCGGCCTCGGCAAGGCCTGCGCGCTGGTGACGGACGGCCGCTTCTCCGGCGGCACGTCGGGCCTCTCCATCGGCCATGTTGCCCCCGAGGCGGCGGCCGGCGGCGCCATCGGCCTGGTCGAGGAAGGCGATACGATCGAGATCGACATCCCGAACCGCATCCTGCGCATCAAGATCTCCGACGAGGAGCTTGCCGCGCGCCGCGCCGCCATGGACGCCCGCGGCAAGGACGGCTGGAAGCCGGTCAAGCCGCGCAAGCGCAACGTGACGACCGCGCTCAAGGCCTATGCCGCCATGGCGACCAGCGCCGACAAGGGCGCCGTCCGCGACGTCAGCCGCTTCGACGTCTGATCCGACGGATCCTCGGAAATGAAAAAGGGCGCCTCCTGGCGCCCTTTTTGTTGTCTGGTCTTGCGTTGCGTTGCGATGCGAGGGCACGAGGGGCCGACGCGCCTCAATCGTCGATGATCTTGACCTTGTCGCCGACGGGCGGCAGCGCATTGCCCTTGATATCGTTCAGGATGCGGAAGAGATCCGCCGGCCGGTCGACGCCGTTCATCCGCCGGGAGAGGCTGTCGACCGTGTCGCCTGTCTTCACCGTCACCAGCTGGACGCGCAGCGGCTTCAGCGCGGCGGCTTCCTGTGGCGACAGCTTGCGGAAGCTCTGCACCGTTTCCATCGTCGCCTGCTCGAGGCCGGGCGTATCCGTCTCGTTGGCGAAGATGAAGCGATAGGTGGCGCTGGCGCCGACCCGGATCACGGCGATGCGGAACACCCAGCCCTTGGCCTCGGCGCGCGCCGAAGCGGCCTCGAGGCCGTTGACCGTGAAGCTCTTGATCGAATTGCGGTCGAGCCCGTTGACCCAGCCTGACGCGATGTAGTCGGCCAGCGCCGTGCCGACAGGCAGGTTGGCGCCGTCGAAGCGCAGCGCCGTGCCGTCCGGCGCCGTCGCCAGCACCGCATCCGCCGTGTTGTCGAGCACGAACCCGTTCGGCACGGTGAAGCCGACGCCCAGCGTCGGGTGATAGAAATTCTTGCCGCGGACGAAGCCCTGCGAGCGGTCGTCGCCATAGAGCATGCCGTCGATGCCTTGCAGGTAGCGGTCGCGGTCGACCTCGCCGATGCCCGGCGCGCCGAACTGGCGGGCAGCGCGGATGGCGAAATCGACGCGCTGCGGCGTCGCCGGGTGCGAGGCGAGGAAGTCCGGTCGCTTGTCCTGTACGCTGCCGGCCGACTTGTAGGCGGCGAAGCGGCCCATCAGGTCGAGGAAGCGGGCCGCGGCGAAGGGATCGTAGCCGGCCTTGCCGATGGTGCGGACGCCGATCGCGTCGGCCTCCAGCTCCTGCTGCTGCGAGAAGGCGGCGAGCGTCCGCTGGCTGGAGGCGAGCGCCAGCTGGCCGGCGTCGCCGTCCTGCAGCACGTCGGTGACGACGCGGCTGACGATCATCGCGGCGCGCGCCTTGTTCTGGCGCTGCATGGCGTGGTTGGCGGTGACGTGGCCCATCTCGTGCGCGATGACGGCCGCGACTTCGGAGGAATCGTTCGCCAGCGCCAGCAGGCCGCGCGTCACATAGAGATAGCCGCCCGGCAGCGCGAAGGCGTTGACCGAGGGCGTGTTCAGGATGGTGATGCGATAGGATTGCGACGGGTCGTCGGAGGCGGCGACGATGCGGCCGACGATGCGGGCCACCGTCTTCTCCAGCTTGTCGTCGTGATAGACGCCGCCGAAGCTCGCAACGATGCGCGGATGCTCCTGCGCGCCGATGCGGGCCTGCTCGGGATCGACCGGGGGCGGCGTCGCCGCGCCGGCCGTCGTCTGCGGCGGGCCATAGGTCTGCTCGAGCACGGTTGTGCAGCCGGCGAGCAGCAGGCTCGCCGTGAGGATCGCCGCCTTCCAGAGAAGCGCGCCGGGGGAGCTCGACCGCTCCCTATCCAGTGTGGCACCGAATGCCGTCATTCTTCACCATTGGTCCAACAGTTCGAGCTGCTCGGGATGCGTGACCCGCAAGCTCGGTCCGTCGTGACTCTCGATCCAGCCCCTCAGTCTTACCCGTTGCCCCCTCAAGGCCGCCACGGCGATGCCGTCCTCGGCCAAGGCCGCGATGGCCTCGGCGGTCACGACAGCCGTGAAATCCGTCGACCAGTCACGCCCGAAATCGAGATAGGCGATCGGGCCGCGCTCGCCGACGGAAACGACCCTTCCTTCAACCAGATCATATACATCGTGCCGGGTTGCAAGCCCGGGATCGGTCGCAGGGCGGATGGCGTAGTATGGATCGGGCCAGAGGCCAAGCCCTGATTTGCGCGCGTCCCTTTCAACCTTCATCAAAGCGCCGACACATTGACGATTGTCGGCGAAGGAATAGACGCGGGCGAGGCCGCTCGCCACCATCTCGCGCTGCAGCCACAGCACCTCGCCGTCTTCGGGCAGGATCTCGACATGCGCCAGCGCGCGGCCATAACGGTCGCGCCGGGCGCCGCCATAGCGCAGTTGCGCCGCCTGGCCGAGCGCCATCCGCTCCAGCGCTGTCTTCGCTTCCTCGGCCAGCGGCCAGGCGGTGAAATCCGGTCGGCCGAGCGGCAGTTTCGGCGCCTGGATGCCGACCAGCCGGACCTCGAGGCCCGAATCGAGCACGAGCGTGTCGCCGTCGACGACGCTGGCGACCAGTCCGGTCTCGCCGTCGACGAGCCGGCATTCGTTGGGCCCCGCCGTCCTTTCGGCCGGCTCCGCCCCGGTCGCAGCTGTCATCATCGCTCCCAGTATCAGCAGGACACGCCCGAGCCGGCTGCCCGGCATCCGAAGACGCCGTCGAGCTTCCGGCACGACCCGCGACGCCCATCCGGCACGACGCTTCGTCCCCATCCTTGATCCTGCTTCCCCCGTCCTTGTGTCATCGTCATGGCGGGCATGCGGCATCGTCTCATGGCAGACGGATCGGCGCATCAGGAAATCCGGCATGGCGGGGCTGCGGCGCCCGCACGACTCGGGCAGGCGGCATCCGTATGCAGCGGTCGATTCCCGCGCAGATTTCTGGCGGTGGCTCTTGAAAACGACGCGACAATCGGACCATAAGCATGTCGCCCGTCCGGCCCGCCGGATGGCGCCATGCTGCCTCGGCGGCCGCTTAAGTCCCGGTAGCTCAGCAGGATAGAGCAACGGTTTCCTAAACCGTAGGTCAGGGGTTCGAATCCCTTCCGGGACACCAATACTCTTTAAAATCAATAAGTTACAAACAAAATGACCGGTGTTGTCAAAAACTGATGGCGCCTGTTTGTTCTCGGCTATTCCGAGGCCTGCTCAACCCTGCGGAGGACGTTCTCTGCGAGCGCGCGTTGGCGGGCACCCTTGGTGTAGCGGTCGACTTCCTTCCGAGTCGTGTGGCCAGTGATCGCCATAATCTCCGCGTCGGTGCATCCAAGCTCCGCCAGGCGCGAGGCGGCCGCCTTTCTGAGGCCGTGCGCGGAACAGTCCGGCAACCGCGCTTCGTCGCACCACTGGCGCATTTTGTTGCCGAACCCGTTGCTGGTGAACGGCTTGCCATAGTCCGTCATCAGGAAGGTGAGATCGCCGCATGGCGACGCGTCGATGACCTTCTGGAGCTCTGGGACGATCGGGATCTGCATGCGGATCGGATTGCGCTTGCGCCCTTTGAACTGAGTGAAGAACAGCCACCCGTCGCGGACGTGTTGCCTGCCGAAGGTCACCATGTCGCTGCGACGCTGCCCCGTGTAAAGCAGCAAGGCGAAGGCGAGCCGAGCTCGCGAGCCCAACGGGTGGGTACGCTCGAACTGCTCCACTTCGTCCAGCGTCCATGAATGGAAGCCGTCGCCCATGACCTTCAGGTTCCGGACGTCGCGGGCGATGTTGTAGGTCAGATCGTCGTCGACCTCTGCCTCAATGGCCCAAGAAAGCATCTGCCGAATCGCCTTCAGGCGGCCATTGGCGGCATTGGGGAAATCGGCCTTGCGGTCGCGAAGCACCTTGATCGCCTTCGCAGTCAGCATGTTGACGGGGCAGTCGCCGAACGTCTCGCTGGCATCGGGCCGAATCGGTTCCTTCAGGCACTTTTCGATGACAAGCTGCCGGACCCTTTGAGTTGATTTTTCGAGCGCCCGGAACTCCCTCGACCGTTCGTACTGCCGCCAGATGCTCTCCAGAGTGTTCTGCGGCGGCGGCGGTGCGAAACTCTTTGTGGCGGGCCGGTGTTCGGCTCCCTCGGCGAGGCGCCGATGCGCTTCGGCAAAGGCCTCAGATTGCGGGTCGTCGGGGAGGCGGGTCGAGCCGCCGTTCGGCGGCCGATAGTACAAGCGCTCGGTGCCATATCGGTCCCGATGTCGATAGACATATTTGGGTAGGGGTCGCTTCATCGCGGCTTCCTTTCGGTCAGACGCCGAAAGCCCATTTGCCTTTCTCGGCGTCTTCGCTAGTTGGCAGCGCCGAGAAGGCTTCGTCCAGCCCGTATCGATCCCAGATGGTGCGGGCATTGATCCGTTTCGGCTTTGGCATGCGGCCATCCTTGACCATCTCGTCGAATAGCGTTGCCGAGATCCCGATATAAGCGGCTGCCTCCGCGCGCGAGAGGCCGCGCGGAGGCAGCGACAGCGGCAAGATATCCCGGGGGCTACGCGCGGCGGCGCTAGTCATGGCTCAGCGCCCCTCTATATCCCCGCGGATGCTTCATCATTTCGAACCCGTTCACGTCTGGGAAGGGATCGGCAAGCACCGAGCGATCAGCGATGTCGAGCGCGCGGCCGAGTGGCTGCTGGAGCGGTGGCCGCCAGCCTTCTCGGACACGGCGGCGCACGCGGCGGCTCGGCTGGCGTGCCTTGAGGCCTGGGAGGACAGTCTGCCGGCCGAATACGCCCGCGCCGCGTTCATCGTGGCAGCGCGCGAGGCGGGCATCCTTGTGCCGGAGGAAATCACCGGCCGACCTGGACGAGCGGGCAGAGTGGTGCCCGGCCGGTAGGGCAAGCGCCGCTTCCATCATGCCGCTTCCCTTTCCCTCTCGACATGCCGCGTCCACTGCTCAGCGAGGGCAGCGGCCATGCCGGGGAAGGATCGGCTCCGCTCCTTCCACCTGTCCGGGCCGGGCGGCATGCGATGCACCCGGTTCCAAGCCTTCCATTCGTCGGTGCCCTTCGCGGGGATCGGAAGCGGGTTGGTCGCTTCCAGTTCGGGGAGGGCGCGCAGATACCAGCCGGTCGCCTTGAACTCGGGATGACCGAACCAATGCGGCTGCACCATCTGCGGCCGAGGAAGGTCTTCGGGCATGCGGGCGCGCGCCAGATCATGCATCTCGGGGTTCTCGATCGCGACGCGCTCAACGGACGCATTCCAGCAGGCGAGGAATAGATCCACGCCGGCCTCGAATTCATCCTTCATGCTCTGCCATGTCCGGCCCTTGGGCAGGGTCTTGGGCGGCGTCATGGTGCCGGGGCCGGAAAGCCAGCGTCGGCCGGAGCGGCACAGCCGCGTGCAGGGCGGATGCGCGACGACAAGCAGATCCCAACCTCGGTCGAGATAGTCGCGGACATCTCCGACCAGGTGCCGGTTGCTGCCATCCTCCGCCGGCAGCAGGTCGTTCGACCAGGCGTCGTGCCCGAGCGCCGCGAAGGCGCGGCGAATGACACCGGAGTATTCGCAGGCAATCAGGACGCTAAGTGGCGCGAGCATGCTCATGGCCGGCGGCCTCGCTCTATGTCATCCGCACGGGACTCAGCGTTTTGCGCCGCGCGCAGGATGCGCGTCGCGAGCGCCTTGTTCTCGACGTGGAACATCTCGTCGGCGACAGGGCCGGCCTGGGGCAGTCCGCCATCGGCATGACGGATGTACTCGGCCCAGTGCCGCAGGATGGCACCGCGGGCGCGAAGGCGCTGGATCTTGGCGAAGCTCATTCGAGCACCTCTGTCGCCATGCTGTCGGTCGGTTTGCCGCCGGCGGCAATGTGGGCGTCGAATTGCGCGCGGCAGTCTTCCGCGGCGCGCTGCTCGCCGTCATCGAGATAGACGTGGCCGAGGGGCTCGTCGATCATCTGCTGATAGGTCGGCGCGCATTCTTCGCACTGGGTGCCGTTCACGTCCGGGAAATAGCGATCGCCCTTTTGAAGCTGCTTCTCGCAGACCATGCACTGGGGGTAGTCGGCCCGCCTTGCCAGTTCGTCAGCCACCTTCCGGCGAGCAAGTTCCTCGGTGACCTCATCGACCTCGAAGTCGTCATCGCTGTCGCTGTCACCGGCGGGCGGTAGCTGGGCGTAGTAGCGGGTCTCGACCACACCGCCCCGAGAGATCGCGACGACGGTGCCGGGATCGACATGCCCATCGGAAAAGAACTCGTGCGGGTAGCTGATGCAGGAGTCGGAACTCGTGTCGTCCTCCGGCCAGTACCAGTCGCAGGCGTCGATGATCCTCTTTAGCCGCGCATTCTCGACGTCGGCCGCGCGGGCGCGCTCCAGGTAGCGGTTGTTCGCCTCGAGCAGCTCGGCGACGCGGAGGGAATGCTTCGCCGGCCACTCGGCGGCCTCGCTGGCGAGCATGCACAGTGCGATCGCGACATCTGTGCTGCAGGCGACCCGCTCCGATCCAGCGCCGAAGGCGACGCGGGTCATTCCCTCGACCTCTGCGAGGCCGCCCGACCGCAGATAGGCGAGCGCTTCATCGATCCGTGCCGTCATGCTCCGGCTCCATTCTGGGTGAGAAAGCTGTCGACCGGCGCGGCGTCGAGGGCCTTCGCCTCGATGCGGCGCTCGCGGTTGCGGCGGCGGGCGTTGGCGCCGCCGCGATCCCAGCGGACGGCGCCGCCGTTCTGTTCGCGCCAGTGCAGGAAGTCGTTCGCCTTCTGGCGCAGGGCGGGGGAGATGTGCGTGCGCATGGTCAGGCCCTCATCGGCATGATGACGACGCCGTGGCGATCATCCTGGTCGTCGGAAAGGAGAAGCGGCGTCTCTGGGTCAGCGATCGCCAGCGTGATGTCGTCGCCGGTGAAGCTGCCGAGGCTGGCGGCGAGATAGAGGCCGTTGACGGCGATCGTCTGCGGGCCGCCCTCCAGGATGACGTTCAGGTGATCCTCGATCTCGGCCGCGTCCGAGGCGGAGGTGAGCATCAGCCCGTCTTCCTGCTCGCCATTCAGCGTCAGGCGGATAGCCTTTCTCTTGCCGGTCAGGATCGAGGCGGCGCGCGCGCTGGAGAGCTCCAGTTGGCGGCGCGGCAGCTTGGCGAAGGTCGACTGGCCCGAGGGGATGATGCGGAGATAGTCCGGATAGGTGCCGTCGACCTGCTTCGACACAATCCGGCAGGAGCCGAAGGCCGCCGCGATCTTGGTCTCGTTGATCGAGATCGCGACCGGCTCGGTGGCGTTCTTGTCGGCGCGCTTCGCAAGCAAGGGGATCAGCGCGCTGACCGTCTGGCGGGGGACGATCACCGCGCGCATTCCGGCCGCGCCCTCTGGCAGGTCCGCCCGGCTCCAGGAAAGCTGATGCCCATCGGTGGCGGCGACGCCCAGATAGGGCGCGCCGTCGCGCTGGCCGGCGTGCAGGAAGACGCCGCAGAGAAAGTAGCGCGTCTCCTCGTCGTTCATGGCGAACTCGGTCGCGCGCAGCATGCGCACCAGGTCGCCGATCGGGATCTCGAACTCGTGACTCCAGCCGCCGGTGTCCATCACCGGGAAGGTGTTGGCTTCGAGGGTCAGGAGCGAAGCCTTGATCCGGCCGGCGCGGATGATGAGCTTCGCGCCGTCCTGCTCCAGCGCGATCTCTGCGCCGTCCGGCATGCGCCGGATCAGGTCCAGGAGCTCGGACTGGTTGACGCAGAGCGACCCCGGCCGCTCGACATGGGCGGCGGCGCGATCCGTGGTCTCGATATCGATGTTCGTGCCGGTGATGTCGACCTGGCTGCCGGAGGCGACAAGCCGAACACAGGACAGGATCGGGATGGTGGTCCGGCTTTCGACGGCCGCCTTGCAGGAGGTCAGCGCGGCAAGCAGGTGGGCGCGTTCGACGATCAGCTTCATGGCGCGAGCTTCCTTCCGGTCTCGCGCTCGAGCAGGGCGATGATCGGGTGCAGGTCGGGGATGGCGCGGACGAGGTAGGTCAGGACGTCCGGCAGGCGCGCGGCCTCGTCGCCCATGCCCTTCGTCAGCGCGTGAATGGCGAGACCGAGATCGTCCCGGTGGACGATGGTCAGGCCATCGTCGTCATCCTCGTCCTCGAACTCGGTGCTTCCGCAATCGGCGCAGATCAACATGCCCGTTCCTCCCCGATCCATGCCTCGAGCGTCGCGAGCAGGGCGTTGTCGTGGAAGCGGCTCTCGACGAGCGCGAGCGTCCAGGCCGTGGCCTCGGCGATCTGCTGGATGGTTTCGCGCGAGGGCTTCTCGCCGGCCCGACGGGCCGCCTGAATGGCCGGGGCGGCGGCGGCGAGGGCGCGCTCGGCGCGGGAGAGCGCGGAGCGTTCGTTGTGGGTAAGGGCGCTCATCCGGGCAACCTCCCGCAGACGAAGCCGATGACGCCGCTGCCGAGCAGGAGCGAGGCAAGGGCAATCCAGTCCGCCGCCGTGCTGTCATGCACCGCGGCGATCATTTCGATGATCGTGCGCATGGTTTTCTCATCTCGGGACGGAAGCGTCCGGCGACGCGGCCTCGGCGGGGGAGGTTGGGGCGGGAGCCGAGGCCGCGCTGGCCCGACGCTTTCGCGTCAGGACAGAAGCGGGAGGGGCGAGGCGATCTCGGTCAGGTTTCCGTCCAGCATCAGGTCGTCATCGCCATTGCGGAGCGCGGCGACGAGGCGGCGCGCGATGGCGCGGGTGCCGGGACCGAGCGCGAGATAGGTCCGCAGGAAAGCCGAGTCCGACTGCGAGCAATCGAAGACGGGCGCGAGGTCGGCGTCGCTCTCACCGGTTCCGAAGAAGGCGGCCACGGGCGTATCGAGGGCGGCGGCGATCTGCAGCATGCGCGACCCGCCGATCCGATTGCTGCCCTTCTCGTATTTCTGGATCTGCTGGAAGGTGACGCCGAGGACCTTGCCGAGCCTCTCCTGGCTCATGCCCCTAGCCTGGCGGATGGCGCGGATGCGGGCGCCGATGGCGACATCGTCCGGATTGGGCTGATGGTGCTTCTCTCCAGGCTTGGCCATGGAAATCTCCCTGCTGGACAGGATCGTCCGGCGACGCGGCTTCGGCGGGGGAGGGCGGTGCCGAAGCCGCGCTGGCCTGACGATCCTGCGTCAGGCGGCCGCCTGGCGAATGGAGCGGCGCTGGGCTTCCTGGTTCGCCGCGCCGGCGTGCTCGGCGATCTCGGCGCCGGTGAAGCCGTAATTGCGCAGGTCGGCCTCGGTGCAGCTGCCATGGCCGGCGGCGAGATTGATCATCTCGGAGGCCATCAGCTCGGGCACGCGGCCGAGGCGGCGGGCCTTGTCGAGCGCGGTTTCGCGCTGGAAGCGGGAGGGGCGGGAAAAGCGGGTCTGGGTCGAAAGCATCGCGGTCTCCATCGTGAACCCTGAGGTTCGGCGCGGAGGCTCGATGCCTGCGCCGATGGAGAGAAAAATACCAATGCGGTATTTTATGTCAATACCATTTTGGCATAATCAGGAATTGGAAGGGTTTAGCCCGCCGAAAATTTGCCGATGTATCGACCCAGCACGTAGAGATCCTCAAGCGCGAGAAGCTTCGGTTCGTGTCGGGGATTGTCCGAAATGACGCTGACCATCACGTCGGGGTCGGAAGGTTTTGAGACCACGTCGAGGCGCTTGAACATCACCCCGCCGAACTGGTCGGCAATTGCATAAATGCCGGGAGGAGAGGGGATGCGATGACGGAGGTCAATGAAGCCGACCTCACCAGCAAAAAGGGTTGGCTCCATCGAGTCGCCCTGCATCGGGAAGGCCGCCGCGTGCTCCGGTTTGATGCCAAGGCGAGCCAATATCCACGCCGGCAATACCCAGAAGTCCTTGATAACCTCTGCAGCGAACCGGGCCCCACTAGGGGACGTAGCCTCTGAAATCATTGCGATCCCGCCGGCGCCCAGACCCGCTGTAACGTCAATTTCGGCGATGCTGTGAGCGGGAATGCCTTGCCGCCCGGTCTCCCATCCCACGGTTGCGTGGCTGTCTGGGTCAGTGTCGGGCTCGAACTCTTGCCCTTCTGGAACTCGACGCAACTCTCCGGGAGCAATGGTGCCCGAGAGGACGTCGTCATCGAACAGCAGATCCTTGGCTGAGATCTTCAGCGCGGCGGCGAGTCTTGTGGCCCACTCTTTCGTCAGTTTGCGTTCCCCCGCTTCGAGGCGGCGGATCTGCGGTTGCGTGCTCTTCACCAGTTCGGCGAGTGCCGCCTGGGTCAGTCCACGCTGCTCACGGTAATGCTTCAAGCGGCTCATTCCGAAATGGTATGACGGCCCGGCTGGTATAGCTAAGTCCGTTTTGGTATTTTGTGCTTGCGTGTAAAATACCATTTTGGCATATACTCCGATTATGAAACTCGCCGACTACCTTGCAGCGGAGAAGATTTCCCATGCGGCGTTTGCCGATCTCATCGGTGTGTCGCAGGCGGCGGTCACTCGCTACGCCCGTGGCGCTCGCTTCCCGCATCGGGTGGTGCTCGCCAAAATCAAAGCCGCGACGAACGGCGCTGTAACCTTCACGGACTTTCTCGATATGGCGGAGGCGGCGGAATGAACCCCGATGACCGCCTCCGCCTTCACGAAGGTTCCGATTTTCCGGCCGTGGCCGGACCGAGAAGCGCGCGCCGTCTCCTTCCGGCGCTCGTGACTGCCTTGCGCGCTGTTGGCTGGCGCGCCGGGCGCTTCCTCCCCGGACTGCGGACGGGCCGGCTCGCGCCGCGCTCGTCCGCATTTTTCCAGGGCGATCATCCCGACGGTCGTCATCTGCGAGGCCCTCCCTGAGGCGTTTCTGACCCTCCCTTTCTGACAGACCGAAACCGTTCCCAGAACGGGAATGCCTGAGGGCGTTTCCCGAGCTGGGAAAGCTTTGCCCGAGGCGACCATGTCCCGACCCATCTCCGACGCTTGGTTCCACCGCGTGAAATCCGCCACCCGCGACCTCGTGCAGGCCTGCGGTGGCCTGGTGCGCACCGGCGAGCTCGCCCATGCCTCGAAATCCGAGGTCTCGCGTTGGCAGGTTGCCACCGACGAGGCGATCATCCCGCTTCCAGCCGTGCTCGCGCTCGAGGCGGATTGCGGATTGCCGCTCGTCACGACCGTCATGGCCGATCTCGGCGGGCGCCGGTTGGAAGGCTCGGCCGACGATACGGTCTCGGCCACCAGCGTGCTCGGCCACTATGCCGAGACGATGCGGGCCTCGTCCGAGCTGATGGCTTCGACAGCCGCCGCGCTCGCCGACGGCAAGATCACCGGCGCCGAGCTGGAGATCCTCGACCGCAATGCCGGCGCGCTGGAGCGTGCTTCCGCGACGCTCCGCCTCAACATCGCCCAGGCCAAGGGCGGCCCGGCGCTCAAGGTTGTCGGGCAGGGCGAATGATCGTGCGCCCGACCCGCACGCGGCCTTCGGCGCGCGACATCCTCTGGCTCTGGCTCGGCATCGTCCTGCTCTGGCTCTCCTTCGCCAGCGTGCTGCTGATCACCGGCGCCAAGATCCTCGACATCGTCATCGAACAGGTGAGGCCATGATCCTGACATGCCACGCATGCCCGCGGCAGTTCTGCGCGCGGGGGAAGCTCTCGACGGTCATCGACCTGGCGCATCTGTTCGGCTGGTCGCGGCGCGCCGGCGGCGACGGGTTCCTCTGTCTGCCCTGCGGAGGCGCGTCATGACCTGGAAACAAAGCCGCTCCGGCCTCGCGATCGACCTGGTGCGGCCGGATCTCTCGAAGATCGACCTTCACGTCGATGTCGCCGTGCCGCTGTCGCTGATCAACCGCTTCGACGGCCATGCCAGCTTCTCGGAATGGCATGGCTATTCCGTCGCGCAGCATTGCTGCCTCGGCGCCGACGCCATCCTGCACGAGACCGGCGGCGACACCGACGCGGCGCTCGCCTTCCTGCTGCACGACGCCCATGAGGTGTTTTCCGGCGACATCACCACGCCCGTCGCGGAGGCGTTGAATCGGATGGTGGTTGATCCGCTGGGGCGGCTGGTGGTCGACCCGCAGGGGCGTCTTGTCCCGTCGAATCTCGTGCGCCGCGCGATCAAGGATATGAAACAGCGCCTCGACGCGGCGCTCTATGCGCGGCTCGATCTCGATTGGCCGCTTCCGCCGCGCCTGGCGGAGATCGTCGCGGACATGGATATCCGCATGCTGCGGGCCGAGCGCGACCAGTTCATGGCGCCGCCGCCGGCGCCCTGGCACGACGCGGTCGAGCGCGCGGCGCCGATTGTCTCGCTCGACTGGCGCCGGTTCCAGCCCAAGCGGCCGGACGAATGGGCGGCCGAATGGCTGGCGCGTCTCGCCGCCTGGCACCCCACGCAGGAACCGGCCCTGTTCGGCGATGCCGTCACCTTTGTCGGCGGGGAGGGCGTGCGATGAGCGAGGATGTCTACGACCCCTATGCCACCGGACGTATCCGCATCGACGTCGATGACGATCCGGAGGCTGGTCCGAAGCCGAAGCGGAAATCGAAGTCGAAAGCGCCGGCCGACGATGGCGAGGCCGTTCAGATCAACGGCATCGCCGCGCAGCAATTGCGCTCGATCGTCGAGCGGATCGAGCGCCTCGAGGACGAGAAGAAGGCCATCGCCGACGACATCAGGGATGTCTACGGCGAGGCCAAATGCAACGGCTATGACACCAAGGCGCTCCGCAAGATCGTTGCGCTGCGGAAGAAGGACGCCAGCGAACGCGAGGAAGAGGAAGCGATCCTCGAACTCTACAAGAACGCGCTGGGGATGGTGTGATGGACCAGATCGCTCCGAGCCCTCTCCGCACCATCGAAACGCTACCGCCGGGCGCGCCGGCGCATCCTTCCCGCGTCGCCGCCGGCCCAGCGCCGCAGCTTTCCTGGCTCAAGATCGAGCTACTGGTCGTCGACCCGGCCTATCAGCGCGATATCTCCGCCGGCGGCCGCGCCAATATCCGCCGGATCGTCTCGGGTTTCCGCTGGACGCGCTTCTCGCCGGTCATCGTCGCTCCGGTCGAGGGCGGCCGCTTCGCCATTCTCGACGGCCAGCACCGGACGACCGCGGCCGCCATGATCGGCATCGACAGCGTGCCCTGCCAGATCGTCTTTGCAACGCCTGGCGAGCAGGCCGAAGCCTTCACGGCGATCAACGGTGCGACGACGCGCGTGCACCCGCTCAACCTGCACCGCGCCGCGGTGGCGGCGGGTGATGCCGATGCGCTGCGCCTGCAAGCTGTCGCGGCGCGGGCGGGGATCACGATCCTTCCCTATCCCAAGGCCGAGCTGCATCAGGCGCCCGGCGAGACACTGGCGCTGGGCACGATCAAGGATGCGGTCCGGCTCTATGGCGAAGACGTCGCCGTGCTGGCGCTGCGCTGCGTGCGGGAGACGGCGAAGAACAACATCGTCGGCGGGCTCTCGGCGTCCATCATCGCCGCGACTAGCCGGCTCGTCGCCGCCGCCCTCAGGGCGGGGCACGAGCCGCAGGCGCTGCTCGCCTTCTTCGATCACGTGCTGCTGATCCGCGAGCAGGACAAGGCCCGCATGACCGACCGGCCCAAAGGCAAGGCGGTCTGGAGCGAGCTTGCCGATCGCCTTGACAGGGCCTTCGCCGCCCATCTCGCCAAGGGGGCATGACCATGCTGCCGTTTCATCCTTTCGCCAATCTGTTCCCCTTGATCGAGGGCTCCGCCTTTGACGAACTGGCGGCGGATGTGGCCGAGCGCGGCCTGCGCGAGCCCGTCGTTCTCCTGGACGGCCAGATCCTCGACGGCCGCAACCGCTATCGCGCCTCGCGCGCGGCGGGCCTCATCAACAGCGAGGATTCTGTCGACCCGGCCGATGCTCGCCATTTCGTGCGGTTCATTCCCGCCGTCGACGGCGATCCGCTTGGCTATGTGATCTCGAAGAACATGCACCGCCGGCAGTTGACGGACGATCAGCGCCGCATGATCGCGGCGCGCCTCGTCACGATGTCAAAGGGGCGCCCTGATGCAAATACCGCCAATGGCGGTATTTCCAGACAGCAGGCGGCCGAACAGCTTTCTGCCGACGAGGCCGGCGTCGAACGGGCGCGGACGGTGATCAACCGCGCCGTGCCGGAAATTGTCGCGGCGGTCGATGACCGGAAAATGAGCGTCCGGGCGGCGGCCGAGATCGCGACTTTGCCCGTGCCGGAACAGAAGGCTGTGCTAGCCCGGATCGCCGCCCACGGAGAAACGGCGCAGGCATTCCGTGCTGTCATCAAGGACCTGCGCGACGAGAAGACGGCCGAGAAGAAGGCGCGCCGCGCCGGGCGCGAGGCTGATCTCGCGGTGAAGCAGCGCGCGTTGCCCGACAGGCGCTATGGCGTGATCTATGCCGACCCGGAATGGCCTTTCGAACCTTACAGTCGCGAGACCGGCATGGATCGGGCGCCGGACAATCACTATCCGACCTCGTCGGTGAACGACATCGTGCTGCGTCCCGTCGGGAACATCGCGGCGAAGGACAGCGTGATTTTCCTCTGGGCCACGGCTGCGGGGGTGAAAGCAGCTCTGCGCGTCATGGAGCATTGGGGCTTCACCTACAAGACGCACTTCATCTGGCTGAAGGACCGGACCGGCACCGGCTACTGGAACCGCAACAAGCACGAGCTGCTGCTCGTCGGCACGCGCGGCGACATCCCGGCGCCGGCGATGGGCGAGCAGTGGCCTTCCGTGATCGAGGCGCCCGTCGGCGCCCATTCGGCCAAGCCGGAGATCTTCGCCGAGCTGATCGAGGCCTATTACCCGAACCTGCCCAAGATCGAGCTCAACGCCCGCCGCGCGCGGCCGGGCTGGGACGTCTGGGGCCTCGAAGCGCCGGAGGCGGCAGCATGACGCCCATCAGCTCAGTCAACCAGCGTGTCCAGCGGAACGGCGAGGGCGCGGGCGATGGCCTTCAAGGTCTCGGTCGAGCCGGCCTTTTTGCCGGTCTCGATATCCGCGATGTATCCCTGCGTTACGCCAGCGGCGGCCGCCAGGCCGGCCTGGGTCATTCCGCGGTGCTTGCGGATGGCGCGGACAGGCGTATCGCCGGCCTCGATCGCCGCCCAGACGCTTTCGGGCAGGGCGATATCCGCGCCGGCGGCAATGGCGGCATCGCTATCGGCGATAATGGCCGCCGTCATGCGATCCTCGGCCGCCTCGTCGCCGGAGCGCGCCATCAGGGCATCATAGTCGCGGCGGGACAGGACGACGATCTCGTCGCTGATGAAGTGGGGCTTACCCATGGCGAAGTCCTTTCAACGGTAGATTTCGCGACGATGGCCGAGGGCGCGAACCTCGATCCTATCGGCAGTTTCGACAAAGATCACGCGGTAGTCGCCGACCCGAAGGCGGGCGCCGATTTCGCCGACCAGCTTCTTGACGTCGCCTTCACCCGTCTCGGCCAGACGAGCCAGCCGGGCTTCGACCTGCGCACGCACATCTACCGGGAGCTTCCGGAGAGCGCGGCGGGCGGAGGAGGTGTAAGCGAGCGTTTTCATGTCTCCTTTATAGCCAATAGCGATATCGCTGGCAAGCGAGAAAATCGCCAATTGCGATATTTCGCGAAGAGATCCGTTCCATGTCCGTGAGCGTCAACATCCGCATCAGCGAGCGCGCCTGGCGCCTGATGAGCCGCGCGGCGCGCGAGCACGACGTCACGCTGCAGGAGCATCTGCGCCTCGTGATCGAGGCCGACGCGGCGGTCTATGCCGTCGAGGACGCCGACCGCAGCCCGGCCGGACCGATCGCCACCAGGCTGCGCCCGCGCAAATGGCGCGTTGTCCGCGACATCGATCTTTCGCCGCCGGCGCGCAGCATCACCGCCGCGCTTTTCGGCGATCCGCCGTCGGCGCGCAGCATCACCGCCGCGCTTTTCGGCGATCCGCCGTCGGGGCGCAGCGCGCTCGACCAGAGGAAGCTTTCGACATGAGCCCGCATCTTTCCATCATTCCCGCGGCGGCCGTGGTCGACGGGCGCCTGGAAGGGCGCGACCTGCAGGTGCTCGCCCTGCTCGGCATCCACACGGACCGGGAGGGCTGGTGCACGCGCAGCCAGGTGCGCATGGCGCGCGAGCTCGGCTGCGGGCGGGCGACGGTGCAGCGCTCTCTCGGGCGGCTGATCGAGGCTGGCTATGTCCAGCAGCGCGCGCTTTTCCGCAAGGATGGCGGCGACCGCTCGCACGAATATCGCGTGCTGCTCGACGAGGTTCGCCCCGCCGAATTCATCACGGAAGTTGATGCTTCGGCCGAGGCGGACGAACAGGCCGGTTCCGCTGCCGACCCCCTGCCCACGGGTGGGCAGGGGTGCCCGCCCAGCATGGGCACGGGGGTGCCCGCCCATGGATGGGCACCCAATAGAACGACCCTTTCTTCGAACGATAGTGAGAGAGAGACGCGCGCGGCGCGGCGTGATCCGGCTCAGGAGAAGCGGGACGCTCTCGCCGCGGCCGAGGCGGACGAACCGTTCATCACCTGGTTCCGCAGCTGGCCGACTTCGGCCTCGGACAGCATCCTGCGGACGCATGCCGCCTGGCTCGGCCTGACCGAGGCCGAGCGGACCGAGGCGGTGCGCTGCAGCGAGGCGGCGGTGGCCAATCACACCATCAGCCTGCGCCGCAAGGGCTGCTACAGCGCGACGACGTATCTCGAGGAAAAGCGCTGGAAGATGCTCCCGGAAGGGGTATCGGCCAAGGCGGGCGGCGTCTCGTCCGTCACGCTCGCGCCCCGCACGCTGCCGTGGTTCGCCATGTTCTGGCGGCTCGTCACGGCGGGCAAGCCGGTCAAGGTCATGTTCGAGAACATGCAGCGCGGCGCGGGCTATGCCGTTCGGCTCTCCGACGTGCCGAGCGACGCGGAGACGGGCGCGCTCGTCAAAATCGAGGCGGCCGTCGACGGTCGCCCCACGCCGGAAATGGCGGCCTGGGCGGCGGCGATGGCGCGCCACGGCATCAGCTTCACGCCCCTCTCGATCGGTATGCCCTTCGTCTGGGTGCCCAGTCGCTGGCCGCCCGGCCAGGAACAGGCGCAGGAACAGGCGCAGGCGAGGGCGGGCTGATGACGATGATCTCAATGGAAATGGCGGCGGGTCTCATGAGCGAACAGGGCAAGGTCTGGCGGATCGGGGATATCGTCGAGCCGGCGCGCGCCGGGCGAGCCGGGGCTGAAAGCCGCCGGCCGGGGCGCGAGGGCTGGTACATCGTCTATGTGGCGGGCGGCGATGGGCGCGCGGTTCATGCGCTGGAGCGGCGCGGCTGGAGCGTCTATCGGCCGATGATGACGCGCTATGTGGCCGTGAAGAAGCGCGGCGGGCTCCGGGCTGATCGCACACAGTCGCGCAAGAAGCGTCGCGAGCAGCCTGCGCAGCAGAGAATCACCGTGCCGCTCTATCCGCGCTACCTGTTCGTCGCGGCCGATTCGCGCCTCGGCGCCTGGTGGATGCTGCTCGATATCCCCGGCGTGGCGGCCGTCATCCGACATGGATCGAGCGAGGTGGTGCGGCTTTCCGATACCGTCGTCGATGGCATCCGGGGCGAGGAAGCGAGCGGCGAGCATGACGAGCGCGAGCCGTCCAACATCTTGAAGCCATTGCCGAATGTGGCCGTGCGCATCGTCAAGGGGCCGTTCCAGGGCTTCCCTGGCATGGTGGTCGAGGGCGGCGATCCGGACACGGTCAAATGCGAGGTCGGCGTGTTCGGTGGCACGGTGCCCGTCTCCATGCCGCTTGACCATGTGGAGATCATCGGATAGCGAATCCGACAGGACGAGCGGACTGGAACACCATCGCACCCATCGGGTCTGAGCGAGGTCGGTCCCCCCGGAAGGCGGTAGCAACCGACCTTCGCAGGCGACGAAGTATGGCCCGGATGCAGCGATGCATGCCGGGCTTTCGTTTGTCCGGGGTATGGAGACCATCACCGTCAAATGGGCTGACAGGCACCTCGCGATCTTCAGCGGACGGATCGCCAACCTCAACACCAAGTTCCCGCTGGTGCTGCCGCGCATCATCAATCAGGTCGGCAACCGGGCGAAGACGCAGGTCATCCGCACCCTGACGAAGCAGACGGGGCTCAAGCGTGCGGTGATCGTCAAGGCGGTCGGAGATCCGGGGCGCGCGCGGCCGGGAAAGCTCTCCTACGACATGGTCACGCGAGGCGGAAACATCCGCCTCAAATATCTCGATCCGAAGGAGACGCTTCCGGGCGTCGTCGCCAAGCCCTTCGGCAAGCGCACGCTCTATCCGGGCTCCTTCATGAGGGGCGGCGCATTCCCGGATCGGAAGGTGGTGCCGCAGTGGAATGGCCATGTCTTCTTCCGCAATCGGTCGAAGGGGCGGCACTACAGCTATGCGCGGTCGGGCGTGTTCATCCCGAAGGAGATGACCACAGGGGCGACGAAGGCGGCATTCGAGGCCATCGCGGCACCGCTGCTCCGCCAGCGCGTCGAGGCGGTCCTCGTCAAGCTCCTCTGACCCTGGCGCCTTCGCGGATGCGAGGGCAGGGGCTCGGGCTTCGCAGGTGCAGCATGCCCCCCTCCGTTGGGTCCTTCTCCCGGCCTGGGCCAGCAGCGGGTGAGCGCGACTGCCGGATTTCGGCCTATGCAGAGTTTCGTAGGGGGATTCCCCCGCCCTTTGATTGGAATCGGAATCACGTGGCCAGAGGGTATTCGACAGAGCTCCGGCAGCAGGTCGTCGCCTTCCTGGATGAAGGCCATACCGTGCGCCAGGCGGCCGAGAAGTTCGGCGTCAGCCCCAGCTTCGCGGCGAAGGCGCGCAAAAAGCTGGCCGAGCAGGCTGATGCGGTGCTCCCCTTTGAGGCATTGGCGGCCGAGGAGGCTGGTTCGGCTGCCCTGGACGCCGAGATTGCGGCAATGGACCTCGCCGACTTTCTCGGCGTGTCGAAGCGGGCGATCTCGGATTTCGCGGACCGTGGAATCATCGCGAAGACGGGCCGGAATCGCTTCGACCTGCGCCGATCCATCCAGCTCTACTGCGATCATCTCCGCGGCGTTGCGGCCGGGCGCGGCGGCGATGGCGGCGACGCGCTCGCAACCGAGCGAGCCCGGCTGGCGCGGGAGCAGGCCGACAAGGTGGCCATGGAAAATGCCGCCAGCCGCCGGGAGCTGATCACGGTCACCGACGTGCGCGGCGAGTGGGTCGCCATCGCGAGGCGGATCCGCAACATGATGATGTCGGTCCCGTCGCGCTGTCGGCAGATGCTGCCGCACCTGACAACCTTCGATGTCGACCTGATCGACCGTGAAATCCGCACGGCGCTGACCGAGCTTGGTGAAAAGGACGATGACGGCGGCGCTGACGATTTTGCGACGCGCGGTGTGGGACGCGCTCACGCCGCCGGCCAAGCTCAAACTCTCGGACTGGATCGAGCAGACGGTCTACCTGCCTGAGGGTGTGTCGTCGCTGACAGGCCGTGTTCGCCTTTGGCCGCCGCAGCGCGAGATCGCCGACGCGATCGGAGACAGCGCGCTGGAGCGCGTCACGCTGGTGAAGCCGGTCCGTGTCGGCTTCACGACGCTGCTCACGAGCGCGATGGCGAGCTTCTGCTCGAATGATCCGTCGCCGATCCTGTCGCTGCTGCCCACCGAGGCCGACTGTCGCGACTACATGGTTTCCGACGTCGAGCCGATCTTCGACGCATCGCCCGGCCTGAACGGGTTGTTGACGGGCGATGTGGACGAGGGTGGGCGGAACACGCTGCTCTCCCGCCGCTTCCCAGGCGGGTCGCTGAAGGTGATCGCAGCCAAGGCTCCGCGCAACCTTCGCCGCCATAACGTCCGCATCCTCTTCATCGACGAGGCGGACGGCATGGCGCCGACGAAGGAGGGATCGCCGATCGTCCTGGCCGAACGGCGGACATTGTCCTTCGCCGACCGCAAGATCGTGATGGGCTCGACGCCGGTCTATGAAGAGACCAGCCATGTGCTGCAGGCCTATGAGCAGTCCGACAAGCGGATCTACGAGGTTCCCTGCCCGGAGTGCAGCCAGTTCCACGAGATTGGCTGGGCGGATATCCAATGGCCGGAAGGGGAGCCTGAGAAGGCACATTTCGTGTGCCCTTCATGCGGCAGTGTCGTCGAGGAGCGGCACAAGCCGGGCATGGTCGGCGGTGGCCGCTGGCGGGCCCTTCGGCCGGAGGTGAGGGACCATGCGGGCTTTCGCATGAGCGCCCTGATCTCGCTGCTGCCGAACGCGTCCTGGGGGCGGCTGGCGAAGGAGTTCGTCGGCGCGAAGAACGATCCGTCGAAGCTCCAGACGTTCGTCAACACGATCCTCGCGCAGGGCTGGAAGGAAAACGCCGACGAGCTCGACGATGTCGAGTTGTCCGGCAGGGCCGAGGATTTCGGACTGGTCAAGGGCGGCGAGGATGGCACGTCGGGCATCCCGATCGAGGTTCTGATCATCACCTCCGGCGTCGACGTGCAGGATGATCGCCTCGAGGTGACGCTGATCGGATGGGACAAGGACGGCATCCCCTACGCGCTCGGGCATTTCGTCATCTGGGGCCGCTATGACGATCACACGACCTGGGCGGAGCTCGATGCGCTTCTCGCCACGAGCTGGGATCACCCGCTCGGCGGCAAGATCAAGGTGGACGCCACCTGCATCGACAGTTCCGACGGCGAGACCATGGAGACGGTCTATCGCTATGCCTTCCCCCGCTTCCGCCGTCGCGTCTATGCGATCAAGGGCGCGGCCGGAAACCGCCCCTGGATCGAGCGCTCGAAGTCGACGGTCAAGGGCGGCAAGCTGTTCATCGTCGGTGTCGAGGGCATCAAGAGCCACATCTTCGGGCGTCTGGCGCGCACGAAATCCATGAGGTTCTCCAAGAGCCTCCCGGCAGTCTGGTTCGAGCAGCTCGTCGGCGAGCAGATGGTTGTCCGCTATGCGCGCGGACAGCCGAGCCGGCAGTTCATCCCGGTGCCAGGGCGGCGTCACGAGGCGCTTGACTGCACGGTCTATGCCTTCGCCGCCCGGCAGATGGTGAACGCCAACTGGGCGCATCGGGAGGGCGAGCTTTCGACGCCGCCCGAGATCAAGCCTGTTTCCAAAGTCCCCAAGATCGCACCTTCGGAGTGGTTATAGCCGTGGCCTCCATTGACGAGCAGATCGCTGCGCTTTCCGACGCCATCGCGCAGGGCGCCAAGCGGGTCGTGTTCCATTCCGGCGGGACGCGCCGGGAGGTCGAGTATCATTCGCTGAAGGATATGCGCGAGGCGCTGGCCGCCCTGCAGGCGCAGAAGTCCGGCGCCTCCCGTATCGTGCTGGCAGCGTTCTGATGGTTAGGCCGAACCTCATCGACCGGGCTATCGGCTGGATCGCCCCGGAGGCGGGAGTGCGACGGGTCCGGCATCGCGCGGCGATGGAAACACTGACGCGCGGCTACGCCGGCGCGGACCGTGGCCGATTGAAATCATCGATCAAGGCGCCTTCGACTTCCGCTGACGCCGAGGTCTCGCGGGATGGCCGCCTGCTTCGCGACCGAATGCGCGACCTGGTGCGCAACAATCCGCATGCGGCGAATGCTCTGTCGGTCCTGGTCACACATGCGGTCGGCGACGGCATCGTGCCGCGGACGAAGGATCGCAAGGTCAATGAACTGTTCGCGACGTGGTCGAAGCGCTGCGATGCCGATGGCATGCTCGATTTCGCCGGCATCCAGTCGCTGGCGGTGCGCGGCATGTTCGAGTCAGGGGACGGTCTTGTCCGTCGCCGGCGTCGCCGTGCTGAGGATGGCCTGCCGGTTCCGCTGCAGTTGCAGGTGCTGGAAACGGATCTGATCGACGGCAGCAAGGACGGCATCCAGTCGGGCGGCGGCATCATCATCCAGGGGATCGAGTTCGATGCGATCCGGAAGCGCCGCGCCTATTGGATGTTCGGCGCGCATCCCGGCAATTCGTTCTTCGATCCGCTGCTTTCGATCAAGTCGAACCCGGTCCCGGCCGAGGATATCGCCCATGTCTATGAGCGACAGCGGCCACAGGTTCGCGGCACCCCATGGGGCGCGCCGGTTATCGCCGATCTCTATGACCTCGCCAGCTATGAGCAGGCCGAACTGGTCAGAAAGAAACTGGAGGCCTGCCTCGTGGGCGTCGTCACAGGTGGCGATATCAACGATCCCATCGGCATGGAAATGAGCAACGACGATGGGAAGCCGCTTCCCGCCGGCGTCTATGATGTGCACGGGGCCCGTGTCGAGAAGTTCGCGCCCGGCATGTTCTACAACGCCGTCGGTGGCAAGGATATCGAGTTCAGCCAGCCTGCCGCGACCGGATCCTATGACGCCTACAAGACGTCGATGCTGCACACCATCGCGGCTGGCTTCCGTGTCCCGCATGCGCTGCTGTCGGGGCGGCTCGACAAGATCAACTACTCGTCCAGCAAGGTCGGCCTCGAGGGGTTCAACCGTACGATCTCGGCGTTGCAGTGGCAGATCATCATCCCGATGCTGTGCGAGCCGATTTGGCGGTGGTTTCTAGAGGCGGCGTATTTCGCCGGCCTGATCGACCACATGAACCATGTGGCCGAGTGGTCGCCGCCGCGCCCTTATTCGGCCGATCCGGGTCGCGACGTGAACGCAAAGCTGGCGGAGGTCCGTGCCGGCTTCCGGTCCCTGTCCTCGGCCATCGCCGAGACGGGCTACAACCCGGATGACGTGCTCACCCAGATCGCCGAGGACAACAAGAAACTCGACGAGCTCGGTATCATCCTGGACAGCGATCCGCGCCACATCTCGCAGGCCGGTCAGTTCCAACAGCAGATCGACGACAAGCCCGACATCGAGGACACGCCATGAGCAAGTTGCAGACCCGCAAGATGCCGGAGGCCCTGCCGCTTCAGGTGCGCCGGCAAACGATCAGTCGGGACTCGATCGATACCGAGGCGCGCACCGTCACCCTGGTGTTCACCACCGGGGCGACCGTGCGTCGCCGGCGGTACGAGGGTTGGGATACGGTCGTTCCGTTCGACGAGACCCTGGTGGTCAGCAAGGCTGCGATCGACCTCTCCCGCATGAATGCCGGGGCGCCCGTGCTCGATAGCCATTCGACCTACACGACCTTCTCGCAGGTCGGCGTGGTCGAGCGTGCCTGGATCGAGGGCAAGGAGGGCAAGGCGACCGTGCGGTTTCCTTCTGCGGGTCTCGATGAGCGCGCGGACCGGATGTTCGGCCTGGTCTCCGACGGGATCATCAAGAACGTCTCGGTCGGATACTCGATCGACAAGATCCGCGTCATCGCCCCGGAGAAAAAGGGGCAGGTCGAGCAGCACATCGTCGAGCGCTGGACGCCGAGCGAGATTTCGTTCGTGACGGTCCCTGCCGATGTCGGCGCGCAGGTGCGGGCCGCGGCTCCGATTTTCCCCGTCGAGTTTGCCAATCGCGGCGGCGTGATCGGAGCCGCTCTGGCTCGCATGCGGATGCGCTGCAGAGCCCTGGGTTTTTAGCTCCGCCCATCACCGAAACTCATCGCCCGTCGATCACCGCCAGCTTGGCGGAACGCCGTCGCCTGCCCTTCGGCAAGGCAAACCCCAAAAATGAAAGGAATGTCCCGATGCGGACCCTGAAGCAGTTGCGGGCGGCGCTTGCGACGCTCAATGCGCGCGCCGCCGCCAAGCTCGGCGAAATTGACGACGGCATGGAGGCTGACGCCGTTCGCGCCATCGAACAGGATCACGAAGGCATCCTCGCCGAGATCGAAGAGGTCAAGGCCGAGATCGCCGAGCGCGAGGCGGAAGAGGCCGAGACGCGTGTCCGTCCGACTGCCGGCGCCGCCGCCGAGGCGGCCGCGCTCGCGGTCCGCTCCGAGCGGGAGCGCGTTTCGACCATTACCGATCTCGCCCAGCGCGCCCGCGCGCCCGAACTGGGCGCCGAGCATGTCCGCTCCGGCACCACGGTCGATGCGTTCCGCACCGCGCTCCTCGAGCACATGGTTGCCCAGGAATCGGCGGCGCCGACCGACAGCAACGTTCGCGCCCATGTTGGCGCCGAGGAGAACGAAAAGCGCCGCGGCCTGATGGTCGAGGCGCTTTCCTACGGCCTTGGCGCGCCGCTGCCGCAGGCCGGGCCGAGTGAAGGCGCCCGCCAGTATATGGGCCGGGGTCTCGTCGACCTCGCCGCCGACAGCGTGAACTTCCGCGGCGGGCGCATGCTCAACGCGCGTCAGGTCGACGAAATCTTCACGCGGGCCTCGCATTCGACGTCGGATTTCCCGATCATCTTCGAGGGCGCCATCAATCGCACGCTGGAGCAGCGCTTCGCCCTGGCGCAGCCGACGTTCAAGCGCTTCGCCCGCAAGCGCAATTTCCGTGACTTCCGGCCGGATACGACCGTTAAGATCGGTGATTTCCCGATGCTCCAGCAGGTGCTGGAAACGGGCGAGATCAAGTATGGCAGCTTTGTCGAGGGCAAGGAGCAGGTGCGGGCCTTCAGCTACGCCATCGCGCTCCGCGTCACGCGGCAGATGCTGATCAATGACGATCTCGGCGCGATCAGCGAACTGCTTTCGAGCTACGGCGCCTCGGTGGCGCTGTTCGAGGAAGTGACGTTCTACGCCACCGCGTTCAACGGCAAGCTGGCCGACAACAAGGATGTCTTCCACGCGGATCATGCCAATCTGGCCGCCGCCGGCACGGTGATCGACGTCGACAATGTCGGCAAGGCGCGCGCCGCCATGTCGAAGCAGAAGAGCGCCTCCGGCAATCCGCTGCTCTCGAACTCGCCGAAGATCCTGCTGGTCGGTCCCGACAAGCTGACCGAGGCCGAGAAGCTGCTGGCGTCGATCACGCCGGCGACGGTCGCCAACGTCAACATCTTCTCGGGCCGCCTCGAGCCGCTGGAGAGTTCGCAGCTCACCGGCAATGCCTGGTACCTGCTCACGGATCCGGCGGCCGGATCCAACTATCGCTGGGGCTATCTCGAGGGCTACGAGGCGCCGCGCGTCCGTATGGATGAGCCCTTCGGTCAGCAGGGCTTCGCCATGTCGGTCGAGCATGATTTCGGCTGCGGCGCGACCGACTCCCGCTTCGCCTACAAGAATCCCGGCGCCTAGCGCGTCCCGGCCGCGCTCTCCGGCGGGGCTTCGGGCCCCGCCAGTTGCTCTTCCTGCTCCCCTCGATCCCAAAAGGAACCGATGCGATGAAGAATTTCATCCAGCCCGGCGATACCGTCACCGTTCCCGCTCCCGCCGACGTCGTGTCCGGCGCCGGCGTTCTGGTCGGCAAGCTGTTCGGCGTCGCCAACTTCGACGCCAAGTCAGGCGATCCCGTCGAGATCAGCCGTTCCGGCGTCTACGAGCTCGCCAAGACCTCCGGCCAGGCCTGGACGGTCGGCGCCTTGATCTATTTCGATGGATCCAAGGCGACCACGGCGGACAATTCCGGCGCCAATCCGAAGATCGGCTATGCGCTGGCGGCGGCGGCCAACCCGTCCGCAACCGGCATCGTCGTCCTCTCGGCCTGATGCCGTGACGGGTTGGCGAGGCCTCGAGGCGGCGGTCGATCGCAGGATCGGCCTCGCCTTCGGCGAGACGGTTCGCCTGTCCTTTCTGAAGGGCGGCGTCGTCGACCCGGCGCGGCCGGCCGTCGACATCCGGGCCGTCCTGCATGTCGGCGGCGACGATTCCAAGCCTGTCGGCGACAGCGCCGATCGCTACCGGTCGCGGCTGTCGCTCGGCGAGGCGGAGCTCTTCATCGATCGTACTGCCTATTCCGGTCCGATGCCGCGTCAGGGCGATGGCGTCCGCGCCAGCGACCGGGCGGGGCAGCCCTGGTTCGAGGTGGCGGGTGTCAGCGACCGTTATTCCAACCTCATCGTCCTCACGCTCGGAGCCAAGTGATGCTGGCACGCATTGCGCTGCGGATCGCCGCGATCGAGGCCCTGAAGGGCAGGACGCTTGTCGGCGACAATGTTCTCGACAGCCAGATCGGGGCGATCGACGTCGCCGCCGATGACAGCCTCCGCACCGACCAAGAGCGGCCATTCATCGCCGTCTATGTCGACGGCAGCGTGATCGAGGAGCGGATCGATCTTCGCGGGCTGCATAAGTCCGGCCGGACCGAGCTGACCATCGAAGCCGGCATCACGGCCGCGATGACCGAGACCGACCCCGAAACGGGCGAGAGCACCGTGATCGGCATCGGTATCCCGGCGACGGATCCGGCGCTGGAACTCTATCTCGACTGCGTCGGCCGCGAGATCGCCATGGCGCTTTCCGATCCCGGCAATGGCTGGGCGGAGATCTGGCGGGGCCTGTCATCCTCCATCCTGAAGATCGAACGGAAGCGGACGTCGGATGCGGCGAGCGGGACGCGCATCGCCGCGCATCAGCTCGTCATCACGCTCGATCTGCTGCCGGATCCCGTCTTCGGCGCGCCGATTGCGCCGACATCGGCCTGGGCCGCCTTCTTCGCCAAGATGGAGGACGCGGACCATCCCTTCCTGGTGAAGCTGCTCGAGCTCGTCGGCGAGGATGCCGCGCCATCGGAGGTTGATATCACCCGGCGCCGCTTCGGCCTGACTCTGTATGAGGCGCGCGCACTCTTCATTCCGGAGCCGTAGCGATGGGACTTCTCGAGCGTCTCGTCGAAATCGAGCGCAAGATCGCCGAGCAGGACCGGCGCTCGCGCAATCGCCGGCGCACGGGAACGGTGAGCGAGGTCGACACCGCCAAGGGGCTCGCGCGCGTCCAGAT
The DNA here is from genome assembly GCF_026343855.1 of Kaistia nematophila. Classification (NCBI taxonomy): domain Bacteria; kingdom Pseudomonadati; phylum Pseudomonadota; class Alphaproteobacteria; order Hyphomicrobiales; family Kaistiaceae; genus Kaistia; species Kaistia nematophila. The sequence goes on from NZ_JAPKNK010000010.1 coordinate 82,983, forward strand.
CGGCAAGGGCGAGAAGCCCTATATCTTGCCCTGGATGCCCTGGAAGGAGATTTCCGCGGGCGGCACGTCCTCGCACATTCCTCCAACGGTCGGCCAGCAGGTCGACGTCGTCTCGGAAAGCGGCGATCTGACCGATGGCGTGATCGACTTCTCGACCCATTCGAACGCCAATCCGCGCCCGCATGACGGACCGGAGGCCGTCATCGTCCATGGCGGGACCCGCGTGACCATCGGCGACGGCAAGGTCGAGATCGTCGGCGACGTCACGATCCGGGGCGCTCTGACCGTCGAGGGCGCGCGCGTCAGCCACAACGGCACGAATATCGGCGACAGCCACGTCCATGGCGGCGTCACGCCCGGCGGATCGGACACCGCACCCCCTCACTGATTACCCGACCGCGAACAGGAGCCCCAGATGAAAGTCATCGTCAACGTATCCGGATTCTATGCCGGGACCTGGTATGCGGCCGGTCCCAAGGCTGTCGAGATGGCCGACGCCATCGCGAAGCCCTTCCTGCCACCGCGTGGCGACCAGCTTTCGCTTGCGAAGGCGGAGCGGGCGACGGCGGCCGCCGACAAGAAGGCCGGCTGACATGGCGTCCTCCGGCTTCGGTCGCGACGCCGGAGCGGCCCTTTCCGGCTTCGACCATGTCCGACAATCGATCGGCGTCATCCTGACGACGCCGATCGGGTCTCGCGTCATGCGGCGCGAATTCGGATCGGAGCTGTTCGACCTGATCGACCGGCCGATGACGGACCAGGTGATCCTCGCGATCTACGCGGCGGCCGTCATGGCGATCGCCCGTTGGGAGCCGCGCTATGCCGTCCTCGGTTGCACGCTTAGCCAGGCATCCGCGGACGGGATCATCTCGCTCCAATTGTCCGGCGTCTATTACCCGCGCGGCCATCTCGGCGATTTCACGCCCGAGGCTGGCGATGCGTCGATGATCATTCCGATTTCCGGGGGCGCATCTTGACCACGATCGACCTTGCCGCCTTCCCGCCGCCGGAGGCGATCGAGACGCTCGATTTCGAGGCGATCCTCGCCGCGGTCATGGCGGACGCGCAAGCGCGCTTCGAAGCGGCCGGCATCGCCTATGATGTCGGCGCGCTCGAGACGGATCCGGTCAAGATCGTGGCCGAGGCGGCCAGCTATCGCGAGCTGCTGCTCCGGGCGCGGGTCAACGATGCGATCCGGGCCAACCTGCTCGCCTTCGCGCGCGGCGCGGATCTCGATCATCTCGCCGCCTTCTATGATGCGGCGCGGCTGCCGGAGGAGGGCGACGACCGCTTCCGCCTGCGGACGCAGCTCATCATCCAGGGCCGCTCGACCGGTGGAACTGAGCCGCGTTACCGCGCCGTCGCGCTCGGCGCCTCGCTCCGCGTCGCCGATGCGGCGGTCTATCGGGTCGGCACGTCGCCGCTGATCCAGATCGCGGTCATCGCCGCCGACAACAATGGCGTCGCCGATGCCGGCCTGCTCGCGCTCGTCGCGGCGGCCGTCAACGCCCCGGCCGTCCGCATGGTCAATGACACGATCGAGGTCGTCGCGGCCGTCACCGACACCATCGACGTCTCGGCCCGGATCTGGCTGCTGCCGGACGCCTCCGCGGCCCTGCTCGAGGCGCTCGTCCCGGCGCTGCGGGCGGAATGGGTGGCGGAGGGCGGGCTCGGCTTCGACCTGACGCGCGAGTGGCTGCTCGCCCGACTGATGAAGACCGGCGTGCAGCGTGTCGAGGTGACAGCGCCAGTGGCGAACGTCATCGTCCCGCCCGGTCGCGCGGTCGCGCTCGGCGCCGTCAACCTGACCCTGATGGGGCGCGACCGGTGACGACGCCAGCTCATCTCCTGCCGGCCTCCTCGACGAAGTTCGAGCGGGCGCTTTCGGAGGCGACCGATCCGACGGCGCGCCTCTCCGGCGCCATTGCCAGCCTGCACGGTTTCAAGTTCACGCCACCGCCCACGGTCCTTCCCTACCTCGTCTATGAGTACGGGCTCGGCGAACTGACGCCCTATGTGCCGAACCTCTACGAGCTGATCCCCGAAGGCGTTGCCTGGACCCGCCTGCGCGGCACGCCGGCGGCGGTCGATCGCGCGCTCGGCTGGCTCGGTTACGCGGCGGAGATCGAGGAGGCGCCGGTTCGCCGCACGCGCTGGAACCTGTTCCAGATGCATCTCGACCGCATTCGCGACGACGAGTCCGACCTGGAGCCGGTCGAGGGTGTGGCCGAGCTTTCGACGCCGCTCCGCTCCGTCTTCTGGCGCGGCTTCCGCGGCTATGATGTGCGGGCGCTGGAATATGGCCGGGGCCGCTGGAGCGGTGCGCGCTACGGCTCGTCGTCGGGCGTTTCGATCCGCGAGGGCGGCGCCAAATGGTCGTTCGGCCGGCCCTACAGCTTCGATCATGCGATGACCGAGGCCGATCTCATCGCGCTCGGCGTCTGGATCGAGCCGACCGGCGACGCCGAGCCCGCCTGGCTCGATATCGAATGGCCCGACATCGCCTGGAGCGATCTCGGCGGCGATGCGCGCTCGGCGCTGATGCTGCTGGGCGTGCCGGCCGGCACCGCCTGGGCCTGTTTCCGCGATGCCGGAGGCGAGGTCATCGGCTATCGCCGCGCCCGCGTGCATCGCCGGGTCGGCGAGGCATCCAGCGGCCCCTACGAGTTCGGCGGCCTCCGCTATGCGCCGCTCGCTTCGGGCGCCGAGATCGTCCTGATCGAGGCCCTGACCGAGTTCGGCGACGGCTTCGGCAGCACCGCCGCGTCCGTCTCCTTCATCCTGGCGGGCGAGCCGGCCGACCCGGCGCGACCTGGCGCGCTCTGGCTCGGGCCCGGCGCGCTCAACGCCAGCCTGCCCGAGATCGCCTTGACCCCGATCGACATCGAGTTCGGCCGCACCGTGCGCGAGCGCGTGCGCATCCTTCTGAGGTTCTGATGGCTCACGAGCATTCTTCCGGCCTGCCCGCCGCCTATGACCGCGCTCCGGCCAATCCGAGCTGGACCGGCGTCATCGCTCGCGAGGATCGCATCGCGCAGGCGGCCGAGATCAACGAGATCCAGACCATCCTCGGCCGCCGCGTCCAGCGCGTCGGCGACCTGGTCGCGCGCGATGGCGACCGGATCGAGGGCGCCGACGTCGTCGTCGATGTCGCCGCCGGCACCGTCATTCTGGCGCCGGGCCGGATCTATGTCCGCGGCGACATCCGCAACATCGTCGCCGCCACGCTCTCCGGCGTGCCGATGACCGGCGATGTCGCGATCGGCGTGCGGCTGCTCACGACCATCATCACCGAGGTCGGGGATCCGTCGCTGCTCGGCCTGCATCCCGGTCCCGAGGGCGAGGGCGAGGCCGGCGCCGCGCGCTCGGTCGAGAGCGTCGCCTGGGGCTTCGCCGGCGATGGCGAGGCGGGCGACCTCTATTCGGTCTATCTGCTCTCCGATGGCGTCATCATCGACCAGACGCCGCCGCCGAGCCTCTCGGGCATCAACCAGGCGATCGCCGTCTATGACCGCGACGCCAACGGCAATTACATCGTCGATGGCTGCCGCGTCACCGCCCTGGGCAAGGCCGGCGACGACCAGGTCTTCTCGATCTCGGAAGGCGTCGCCAACATCTTCGGCTTCAAGCGAACCCGCGCGACGGCGATGCGGCATGCCCAGTTCGAGACCTTCGACCTCGAGCTGATTGCCTCCGAGCCCCATACCTTCGACGGTAGCGGCACGATCACATTGCCGCTCAACCATGGCCCGATTGCCTCGGTCTCGACCGTGATCGTCACCAAGGAGGTGACGGAGACCGTCACGCGCGGCACGCCGAACAACACGTCCGACCTGCTCTCCAATACCGGCGTGACGCAGATCCTGGAGGTGAAGCAGGGCGGCACCACCTATGTCGCCGGCACGGATTATGTCCGCTCCGGCGATCATGTCTCCTGGGCGCCGGGCGGCGTGGAGCCCTCCGGCGGATCGAGCTACACGGTCAAGTATCGCTACCTCGCGGCGATCACGCCGAGCCAGGTCTTCGCCGACACGATCGAGATCGCCGGCGGCGTCACCGGCGAAGCGGTCTTCGTCTCCTATGCCTGGAAGCTGCCGCGCATCGATCTTCTCTGCCTCGACCAGAACGGCCAGGCCGTCTATCTGCCCGGCAAGTCGAGCCGCACGCATCCGGCCGCGCCGCAGGCACCGGCCGATCTGCTGCCGCTCGCCACGATCACCAACAACTGGACCGGCAAGCCGGACGTCGTGAACGATGGTGTCCGCGCCTATCCGTTCTGGAAGGTCGACCGCATGTACAACATGCTGATCGATACCTATGACCTGCTGTCGCTGGAGCGCCTGCGGCGGGACATCGACAGCCGCGAGCCGGTGGCGAAGCATGGCGTCTTCGTCGATCCCTTCACCTCGGACCGCTACCGCGACGCCGGCGAACCGCAGACGGCCGCCGTCTTCAACGGCTCCTGCCAGCTTGCCATCGACCCGACCTTCTATTCGACGCCGCTGACAGCGCCGGCGACGCTCGCCTGGATGGAGGAAGTGATCGTTCGGCAGGAGCGCGTCACCGCCTGCATGCTCATCAACCCCTATGCGAACTTCGAGCCGCTGCCGGGGGCGATGACGATCAACCCGACCGTCGACTTCTGGACGGAGAGCGCGACCGAGTGGACCTCGCCGGTGACGCGGCAGTTCGGCTCCGGCAACCAGAGCCGCACGACGGTCTCGACCACCCTGGTCGACGAGCGGACCGAGCTGCTCGAGTTCCTGCGTCCGATCTCCGTCGACTTCCAGGTGAAGGGCTTCGGCGTCGGCGAGATCATGGCGAGCCTCACTTTCGACGGCATCGACGTGATGCCGGCTGGCCCGCCGGTCGGCGACGCGAATGGCGAGATCTCCGGCAGCTTCACCATTCCCGCCAATGTGCCGGCCGGCTCCAAATCCGTGAAGGCGACCGGCATGGCCGGCACGACGGCCGAGGCGGTCTTCGTTGGCCAGGGCACGGTCGAGATCGATGTGATGCGGCGCGTGACGACGATCCAGCGCTGGCAGACGCAGACCGTCTCGGGCACGTCCGGCGCCGACCCGCTGGCCCAGACCTTCACGCTCGTCGAGGGCCGGCACCTTGCCGGCATCGACCTGAAGTTCTGCGCCGCCGGCGACACGTCGAAGGGCGTGCTGGTCGAGCTGGTCGAGGTCGAGAACGGCATCCCGACGACCAGCGTGATCACCTCGGCCTTCGTCGATATGGCGACGGTCGTGCTCGGCGCCTGGACGGCGATCCGGTTCCCGATGCCGGTCTATCTGCCGGCCGACATCGAATACGCCATGGTCGTCAAGACCGACGACAACCAGCATTCGCTCTCGATCGCGCGCATCGGCGATCTCGACACCGCGGCGCAGCAGTTCCTGTCGGCCCAGCCCTACACGATCGGCGTGCTGCTCTCGTCCTCCAACGCCAAGACCTGGACGGCGCACCAGGCCGAGGATCTGACCTTCCGCCTGGTGGCGGCCAAGTTTGATCCGGTGACGAGGGTCGTCAATCTCGGCACGCATGCGCTCGTCGACTGCTCCGACCTGATGGTGCGGGCCACGGCCGAGCTGTCGACCGCCGCCGCCTCGATCCGCTTCGAGATCGAGCGGCCAGGCGGCGAGGTGATCCGGCTCGACGCCGGCCAGGTCATGGAGCTGAACGGCTACATCACCGAGAGCGTCGTGCTGCGCGCGATCCTCGCCGGCAGCGAGAAGGTGTCGCCGGTGCTCTATCCGGGCGCCATGCTGATCGCGGGCAAGCTGCGGCCGACTGGCACTTATGTCAGCCGCGCCATGCCGATGGGATCAATGATCCGCTTCGCCAACACGCTGAAGACGAAGCTGCCGGCCGGATCGTCTCTCGTCGTCGAGATCGATGCGGCCGACGACAACTGGCAGGAGCTGACCGCCACGGTCTCCGCCCCGCTCAACGATGGCTGGATCGAGCGCACCTATGAGCGCAACCCGCACACGGCCGTCGAGGGGCGTGTGCGCCTGAGCCTGGCCGGCACGCCTGCGGCGCGGCCTTCGGTGGCGGACGAACGAGCTGCGGCAACGGCGATCTGAGGAAGAGAACAATGGCAGTGATCGACGATCGCACTCCGAACCGCGACTACCTGCTCCCGAATATCGGGAACCTCATGCGCAGCCAGGAGGTGCCGCGCTTCATCGAGACCTTCATGAGGATCGACGAGGACATGGCGGTGGTCATGTCCTCGCTGCTCGGCAAGGCGCCGGCCGACCACGAGCACGAGATGGGCGCCATCATCGGGCTGCTTGATGCGCTCGCGGGCAAGGCCGCCTTCATTCACAACCACAGCATCGGCGGCCTCCAGGGCGTCGATTTTTCTGGCGCCGCCACCAACCAGTTCGCGAAGTTCAATGGCTCGCTCTGGATCCCGGCCTTCATCCAGGCCGCCGATCTCGCGAACAAGATCATCACCAATGCCAAGCTGCGCGACAGCGCCGCGCTCTCGATCCTGGGCCGGGCTGCCGCCTCGGTCGGATCGCCGGCCGACATCTCGGCAGCGGCCAATGATCGGTTGCTCGCGCGCGTTGCCGATGCGATCGCCTTCGTGCAGCTCACCCTCGGCATGGTTCCGGATGGGTTGCTGACGAGTGCGAAGCTTGCCAATGAGGCTGTGACCACGGGAAAGCTCGCGACAGGGTCGGTCACGACGCCGAAGATCCCGGATGGGGCAGTGACGTTTGCCAAGCTGGCTGAGGATGCCAAGCCTTCAGCTGGCCGAATTGGTCAAATTCTCTATGCGGCCAACAATGCAAAGACCTCGTTGTCTGCCGTCATCCCAGTAGACAATACGGTCCCGACCTCGTCGGAAGGGACCGAGATCCTCTCCCTCGCTGTGGTCCCAGCGAGTGCCGCCAGCAAGTTTCGCCTCACAGCGACATCCTTTGGCACGGCTCAGACGGCCGGAAATCATCACACGATCGCTGTGTTTCGCGGTTCCACCTGTATCGCAGCCAGGGCCTTTGTGTCGGCGGCAACTCAGTCTCCGGTCGTGTTGGTTGCTGACGTCGTGGACGAGCCCGCCACAGGATCGTCAGTGGTCTATTCGGTTAGGGTCGGACCGGTTTCGAACAGTCTGCACCTTAACTCCTATGGCAACGGTCTGGGCGCCTTTGGTTCCATGGGCGCTAGCACGCTTGTCATTGAGGAGATACTGCCGTGAGTTACACGATCCTCTCCGCCACTTTCGCCAACCCGGAGCATACAGCGGCCATTATGCAGACCGAGGAGGCAGGGGCCGTTCTCGTCAGCAAGCCTGATCGCCCGGGCGTGTGGGCCGCTATTCTCGCATGGGGCGAGCCAGAACCGTTCGAACCGCCCCCGGCACCGCCGCCGAGCGAGATCTCCCGCCGCCAGTTCTTCCACGCCCTGGCCATGCCGGACTACGGGCTGATCTCCGAGGCGGAAGCGCTCGCGGCGGTCCAGACCGGCGCCATCCCGGCGGCCTTCGAGGCGTTCATCACGACCCTGCCTTCCGGCCAGCAGTTTAGCGCCCGCATGCTGCTCGCCGGCGCCGCGACGTTCGAATTCGAGCATCCGATCTCGATCACCTTCGGCGCCGTCCAAGGCTGGAGCGACGAACAGCGCGCCAACCTCTGGCGGTTCGCCGCCGGGCTTTGACGGCCGGCTGGCCGAGCTAGCCCAGCAGAACCACCGAAAACGCAACTGGCCGCAGGGCCACCTCGAAAGGAGAGCCGAGCATGGCTTCTGTGTCCTTCCACCACGGCACGCGCGTATTCCAGAGCGCCGAGACGCCGGTGCTCGTTCGCACCGCGCGAACCGCCGTCATCGGCCTGATCGGCACCGCCGAAGAGGCCGATGCGGCGAAGTTTCCACTCAACAAGCCGGTCATGATCCTGCAGCCGCAGGATGCCGATGGGCTGGGCAGCGACGGCACCCTCGCCGAGGCCATCGACAGTATCTTCGACCAGGTCGGTTGCCCGATCGTCATGGTGCGGGTCGAGGAGGGCGCGACGGCCCCCGAGACCTGGGCCAATATGGTCGGCGATCAGACCGCCTTTTCCGGCGTGCATGCCTTCCGCCGCGCGGTATCCGATGGGCTCTACAAGCCAAAGCTGCTGATCGCGCCCGGCTTCACCCAGACCTCGCCGGCGGATGGCATCGCCTCCATCGCCGTCACGGCCGGCGGCACTGGCTATGTCGATGCGACGACTGTCGTGGCGATTTCGGGAACGGGCGGAGCGGGCGCCGAGGCAAAGGCCGTCATCGAGGCCGGCGTCATCACCTCGATCCTCGTGACCAAGCCCGGCTATGGCTTTACCGGAACGATCACCGTCACGATCACGGGGGCCGGCACCGGCGCCACCGCCACAGCGACGAAGGGGGCGACCATCAATCCGGTCGTCGCCGAGCTGATGGGCGTCGCGGACAGCCTGAAGGCCATTGCCTATGTCGACGGGCCGGATACCACGGACCAGGCGGCGGTGCAGTATCGCGGCCGGATCAATTCGGGTCGCATCTTCGTCTGCGATCCGAAGGTGCTGAAGTTCGATACCGAACTGGCCGTCAACGTGCCGCAGCCGTCCTCGCCGATCTGGGCGGCGCGGCAGGCCAGGATGGATCTGGAGCAGGGCTTCTGGTGGGCCGGCTCGAATGTCGAAGTCGCCGGCATCGTCGGCATCAACCGCCCGATCGAATATGGCGGGCAGTCGAACTATCTGAACGAGAACCGCGTCAACACCATCGTCAACATCAACAATACCGGCTTCCGCCTTTGGGGCGTGTGGACCTGCGATAGCGATCTGCTCTGGCAGTTCGTCTCGGTGCGCCGGACGGCCGACGCGATCAACGAGGCGCTCGAGGCGGCCTATATCGAGTTCGTCGACCGGCCCTTTACCAAGGCCAATCTCAAGTTCCTGATCGAGGCCGGCCGCGCCTATCTCCGCACGATGGAACTCGAGGGCGCGATCCTGCCGGGCTCCGACGTGTGGCTTCTCGACAGCAACACCAACGAGGAACTGGCGCAGGGCATCGTCAAGCTCGGCGTCAAGTTCGAACCCCCGACGCCGATGGTCGATGTCCGGATCACCAGCCATCGCAACCTCGCGGCCTATGAGCTCCTGCTCGACCAGGTGGCACAGGAGATGAGCTCCGGCTCGCTGGCGGCCTGAATGACCTGGCGCCGGCTTAGCCGGCGCCTCGCTCTCCCAAACCTCCAATCTGAAGGGTGGCTTCGATGCCGTCTCAGTCCGATATGCCGCGCTACATCCTGCGCAATTGCACCATCTTCGCCGATCGCGTTTCCAAGATCGGCCAGGCCAGCGAGATCACGCTGCCGGTTCCAACCGTCAAGGTCGAGGAGCTTCGCAACGCCGGCATGGTGATGCCGATCGACGTGAACATGGGCTACGAGAAGATCGAAGGCTCGTTCAAGCTCACTGGCTTCGATCCCCAGGCGATCGCCCTGTTCGGCCTCGCTGTCGGCGTCGAGAAGGAATACATGGCGACCGGCGCGCTCGCCCATGAGGATGGTACGATCATCAACGCCACCGCCTATCTGCGCGGCATGCTGATCAAGAACGATCACGGCTCGTGGAAGCCGGGCGAGGCCGGCGAGAACGATCACGCGATCACGCTGCGCTACTACCGCCTCGAGGTCGATGGCCGCACGCTGATCGAGATGACGCCCTTCGATGTGTCGATCGGCGGCGTCTCGCAGACGAGCGCCATCCGCGACGCGCTGCTGGCGTAAGGGGGGCGAGATCATGACCAGCGCAATCGAAGTCAAGCTCTCCCGAACCTACAAGCTGGCCGGCAAGGACGCCGATACGCTCGTCCTGCGCGAGCCGAAGCTGGCCGACCTCATCGCCATCGAAAATGTCGGCAGGGACGCTGGGCAGCATGGCGCGGCGGCCCTGCTGATGGCGCAGCTCTCCGGAGCGACGCAACCGGAGATCGCCGAGATGTCGCTCGGCGATTATGCGAAATGCGACAGGGCGCTCCGCCCTTTCACAGTCATCGCCGAGGGTGGCGGCGACTGACCGCCTGGCTCTGCCGGGAACTCCATTCCCCCCTTTCCGAGATCACGGCCATGGCGCCGGCGGAGGCTATCCGCTGGCGCGACGAGCTCGTCGATCTGCTGACACCGCGAAGGCCGTGACATGGCGACCCTGACTTCCAAACTGATCGTCTCGCTCCAGGACATGGTCTCCGGCCCGGCGCGCGGCGTCGGCGCCTCGCTCGACCGCCTCAGTCGCCAGGCGACTCGCATGAACGGGGCGATCGTCGGGCGCACCAGTGCCTTCGGTGGCGGCATGCTGCGGGGGGCATTGGCCATTGGCGCGGGCTATGTCGGCGTCAGCAAGGCGCTCGGTGGCACGGTCGGGGCGGCGATCAGGTTCGAAGAGGCGTTCGCCGATGTCCGCAAGGTTGTCGATGGCACGCCGGCGCAGCTGTCGCAGATCCGTTCCGAGATCCTGGCGATGTCCAGGATCATGCCGAACTCGGCCGCTGGCATCGCGTCGATCTACGCGGCGGCGGGGCAGTCCAACATCCCCATCAACGAGCTCGGAAAATTCTCCGAGATGGTCGCCAAGGTCGCCATCGCCTGGGAGGTGAGCGAGGGCGAGACGTCGGAGGCGCTCGCCAAGATCAAAAATCAGCTCAACATGAATGTGGATCAGGTCGGCCTCTACGCCGATGCGATCAACCAGCTCGGCAATAACACCGCCGCCTCGGCGCCGGCCCTCGTCGACTTTTCCAAGCGCGTCGCGGCGCAGGGCGAGATGTTCGGATTTACCGCAACCCAGTCGCTTGCCTTTGGCGGCGCCATGATCGCGGCCGGCGGCGAGACCGAGGTTGCCGCGACATCATTCCGGAACATGGGCATGGCGTTGGCGGACGCCGCCAATGCACAGAAGCGGACTCGGGTCGCCTTCAAGGCCCTCGGCATCGACGCGAACAAGGTGGCCAAAACCTTCAAGAGCGATGCGGTCGGCACCATGCTGGATGTGTTCGAGCGGATCAACAAGCTGCCCGAGCATGAGCGGCTCTCCGCGGCCATCGGTATCTTCGGCAGGGAGGCGCGAGCCCTCATGCCGCTGATCAATGACACCCGAGAGCTTCGTCGACAGCTTGGGCTCGTCGCCACCGAGGCTGATTATTCAGGCTCCGCCTTCCGGGAATATCTCGTTCGCGCGGAAACGACGGGGAACGCCCTCGCGATCCTCGGCAACAAGTTCAAGGCCGTCGGCATCGATATCGGCAATGGCTGGCTGCCGACGATCAAGGAGCTCGGCGCAGGGATCGGCGACGTGCTCGACACGCTGAAGGAACGCGTCGGCGTTCTCGACCAGGTCAAATCGGCGTTTCAGGGTTTCATGGGCGGCATCGGCTATGGCGGCAATGCGGGCCCGCGTGCCCTGATGAACGATCTCGGCGATCTGCTGTTCGGCGAGGCGTTCGGCGGCAGCCTCAAGGAGGCGGACGATCGTGTCATCGGTCTGGCCCGGCTGTCGAACCGGTTTCGCGGCATCGGCCAGGACCTCAAGTCGTTCGGGGAGAATGTTTCGGCTGGGAACATCAGCGCCGCGTTCGGAAGCATCGGCGCGGCGATCGGCAAGCTCGGTGGGGAGTTGACGGTGGGGGGCGCGATTGCCATCGGCGCCACGGGCAGCGCCCTGATCTGGCTGGCCAAGGGCGCCGCTGCGCTCGCATTGTCCAAGGCCGGTAGGATTGTCATTGCCGCAATGGCGATTTCGACACTTATCAACGTCGTCAAGGATGCCGGAAGCCTCGGGGAGTTCGTCGATAATCTCAAGGAGCTCTCGGCGGTGGATTGGGCAACAATCGGGGCAGGACTCCTCATGCTTGGCGGCGCTGGCGCCGGCGCGATCGGGCGCCTGCGCAAGCTGTCCAAAGGAGGCGCCGCTGGTGCTGCCGGGGCCGGCGCCGCAGGGGCGGCCGGCGCTGCCGCCGGCGCGGGGGCGGCTGCCGGAGCAGGCGCCGCGGCCGGAAAGGGGTGGCTCAGCCTCTTGCTCAGAGGAGGTAGCGCGGCCCTAACGCAGATTGCCCTCTACCAGGGCGGCAAGGCGGCTATGAGCTGGGGCTTAGACCAGCTTCCGCATCCAGAGTATCCAGCTGGCTATGATGTCGATGCGGAGCTCAACAAGAGCACCTGGCAGCGTATCCAGGAGCTGATCGGCCGGCAGAACGGCAGCGCCCAGCAATCCTTCTTGTTCGGCCCTGAGCCGGCCGGCGGCCCCAGCGATGTTAATCTCGTTGGGGTGCCGGAGGTCTCCATTCCGTCGCCGGTGACGACCCAGCCGAGCGGAACGCAGGATGTCCGCGTGACCAACCCGCAGCCGGCGCCGAACATCACGGTCAACGTGACCGCTGCGCCGGATCCGCATGCTACCGCCATGGCGACGCTCTCAGCCATCTCGTCCAGATTCCACGCGTTGACGAGCGGCGCCTATTCCGACGGAGCGAATTGATGGCGATCCCCATGGCGCTCGGGCCATTCATGTTTCACAGCTTGCGGTTTGGCTATAACGGCATCCGCCGTGACCTGTCGACGCGCTGGGCCGAGATCCCCACGGTCGGCGGGCTAAACCGCCTGCAATGGACCGGCGGCGACGACGACGCCGTGCAGATCGAGGGCGCGATCTTCCCGCATGAGTTCGGCGGGCTCGCCACACTGGAAGGGGTCCGCGGCGCGGCGGCGGCGGGCGCCGTCCTGCCGCTCGTCACGCTTGCCGGCAACGTGTACGGCATGCATGTGATCGAGGGGGTATCGGAGGATCAATCCTTCCACGACGCCCTCGGACGCCCGCGGCGTGACGTGTTCCGTTTGCGGCTGCGGCGCTATACCGGCGGCGCCTTCTCGCCGCTCTCCATCCTCGCGACCCTGTTCGGGTGATCCGATGGCCATCTACACCACCCGCCAGGGCGACATGATCGACGCCATCTGCACCCGGACCTATGGTGACGAGAGCGGCTATGTCGAGATCGTGCTCGCCGCCAATCCTGGCCTTGCGGCGCTAGGCATGCCGCTGCCGATCGGTACGGTGATCGACCTGCCGGAGATCGCCAAGGCGAGGGAGGCCGTGGCCGTGGTCAGCCTTTGGAGTTAGGCTGGCATCTGGCGATGTCCATCATGGCAAGTCCAGGGATCTGCATGGAGATCCGGCCGTCGCCGACCATCCGAACCGAGTAGTCTGCGGTCGAGGCGCTACATGCGCCCGACAGTGGTGCGCCATTCTTCGTCTTCAGCGAGAAGTAGCCAGAGAATTCGGAGGGGAGGATGCCAAACTCCATCAGCGCGTTCGAGAATGGAACAGCCTGGTAGATGGGCACATGGATGAAATCGACCTTGAGTTGGTTCCCTGGGGTGTTGTCGTCGACGATCGATTGGGCAAGGTCGGCCAGCGTCGCCTTGTTGTCCTGCCATCCGAAATACCCGATCGCCCCCAGAGCCAAGCAGGCAACCATGACAGCCCCTCTCGGCGTCAGCATTCCTGCCCGCTGGCTGATTTGCTCTTCTTTTTCCATGTTTCAGCCCCCCCCCGAGAGTGTGTAGCCAATCGACGGGCCGGCGGGCCGCGCCGGGCGGTCAACCTGCTAGGGCGATTCCTCGCCGAGTATCCCGATTTTCTTCCCGGTCGCGCGTGCCATCGTGCAGGCGGACGGCGTGGGCGGATCGCCGAACTCGGCCATCGATATCAGGTTGGCGATGTGGGAAAGCGCCTCGGGGGTGTCGAGGCCGGCCTTGGAATAGTAGGCCTCAAGCTTCGATTGGTCGATCGTATATCCGCAAGTCTTCTCGCCGTTGATCACTTCGGCCAAGCCCTGAGCGACCATCATCGACTTCAGGCCCATCTCTGACAGGGCTGGTGCTGTCCCTACTGCGGTGGCCGCCAGGAATGTCGTCAAAGACAGTATTCTCAAATTATCCCCCCAAGACTATCGCGATCTGCAGATCGGCCCCTCCATGAAAACACCCGTCGCCGAAATAAAAGTCAATGGGAAGGCAGTCGCCTCGATCTTCAACGAGCGATTGATCGGTGTCACCATCACCGACAAGGAGGGCGTCACTTCCGACACGATTTCCTGTGAGCTGAATGACGGCAATCCCTTTGCCGCCATTCCGCGGAAGGGCGACACGATCACCGCCTCGCTCGGCTATCTCGAAACGGGCCTGGCTTTTTTCGGAAGCTATACGGCCGACGACCCGGAGGTGCGCTGCCTGCCCTATGGCATGACGGTGAACGGCAAGGGGGCCAATGTCCGCGACCAGGCCAAGCAGCATCGCTCGCGTCATTGGGACAAGAAGACCGTCAAGGACATCGTCGCCCAGATCGCCGCGGAAAATGGCCTCTCGCCCGTCGTCGACGATGCGGTCGGCGCCTATGAATATGCGTGGTTCGGCCAGCAGGACGAGAGCGACCTGCACGTCGTCGAGCGCCTGGCGCGCCGCCATGGCGCGCTGTTCTCGATCAAGGATGGCAAGCTTATCTTCGCGGCGAAGGGCAGCGGCAGATCGGCGGGCGGGAAGGGGCTGACCGCCGTCGTCGCTTCGCCAGCCAACATTGTCGAGGGAACCTGTCGGACGGGCTTCGCGCACCGCAACCGGTTCGAAAAGGTGAAAGCGCGCCATCACGACCGCGACAAGGCCGAGCTGGTCGAGGTCGAGGAGGAAAGCGATAGCGAGGGATCGGCGGACTATACGCTATCGGAGCCCTTCGCGGACGTGGAGGAGGCGACGCGTGCCGCGAAGGCCAAGGCCAGGGATCTCAAATCGGAGACGATCCGGACCTCGGTCACGCTGTTCGGCGATCCCGCCATTCGGGCCGGCGCGCCCTTCCGCTATTCGGGCGTTCGTCCGGAGCTCGACGCGATCGAGTTCATCATCGAAACAGCAACGCATGTGATCTCGAAATCCGGCTACACGACGCAGGTCGAGGCGAAGCTGAAGCCGGAGGCATCAACGGAAGGCGACGGGCAGGGCTCGGGAGCTTCCGGAGCCGACACGCCGGCGCCGCCGACCGCGAACGCGCCACCGATACCGGCGATCCCGGATGCCGTGGCGCCGGCCGGCCAGGGCGGCATCGGCAGCCGGTAGGCGCTGCTTGGCGCCTGCATAGAGAACCGCCGGCGGGGGCACCGCCGGCGGCTGTCGATCAGACCGGATCGTGGCTGTAGACAGCGGCAGCGATGGCCTGCAGCTGGGCGCCCTTGGTGAGCGCCGGCTTCTCGTAGGTCTTCTTCATTCTCAGTCCCCTTATCTAGACGTTGACGTATGGGAGCCTGACAGATCGGCAGGCTTCGCGTCTATGGGGCGACTGTCAAAGGTTGAGGAAAAGTGTGTCTACATCTCTCGCTTGGGTAAGGAGATGTCGCGCTGATGTTCCTCGCCTTCATTCCAGTCGGACGCCTCTTGTTCGCCATCCCCCAGTACGCGGGGCTCGGCGCTGACAAGGCCGCTGTTGGTGCTGCCCTTCTTGCCGCGATGGAACTGTCCTCGAGCATCCTGCCGCTCCAGTTCGGCGACGGATTTCTGGGCCTTGTTTCTTCGGGATGCCATGTGGGACCTCTGATGATTTGAGGTGAGTGCGTTTGTGAGTGCCGTGCCGTTCAATCGAACCGCCCGGGCCCGCCGGGAATTCGGAGCTCGATGGCCCTGCCTTCCGCCATTGCTGTGTCGATGACGGCAATCGCTCCCTGGAAGGCGGATTCTTTGGTCAGATAGACCACCTCGTTGGCTTCGGCGTGCTGGACGATCCAGCCTTCACCCTTCGCGATGATTTCAATCGTCAGCTTTTCCATTGGGAATCCCTTCGCGAACTAACGTGCGTGGCCGCTCGCTTTCATCGTGGCGACTGGCCCAGAGCGCCGTAACACCGTCCGCAAATCAACTCGAGCTGGCCGCTTGCGTTCCCGCCTGCCGGGTCAACAGAAAGCCCGCCGATCAGGGCGGACCGGCGGGCCATTCGTCGAGGGGTCGCATCTACTCCAGAGGGGAAGGCTGGATACCCTCGATCGAACTCAACCGCCTTGCAGGGCGAAAGGTTCCGCGTCCGTCGCTAAAAAAAGCCCGCCTCGTGAGGCGGGCAGGATCTCTTTGCATGACCCGGAACGGGGGGACGGCCGTTCCAATGTCTCAACGCCGCTTGTCACCGCCTGTTCCCAATCCTGATCTCATTTGGAGGCAACCATGCACAACCTGCCCATGCGCGGGGAGCGATCCCATGCGTGAAACCCTTCCCCAGGCTCTCACCCTCATGTTCGGCGACGAGGGCGGCTATGTGAACCGCAAGACGGACGCGGGCGGCCCGACGAAATACGGCATCACGCAGCGGACGCTGAGCGCGGATCTCGGTCGGCCGGCCTCGATCGACGACGTGCGGAACCTCACGCTCGCGCGGGCCGAGGCGATCTATCGCAAGAGCTATTGGACGCAGAGCGGCGGCGACCTGCTGCCGGCCGGGCTCGACTATGCCGTGTTCACCTCGGGCGTCATGTCCGGCCCGGCCAAGGCGGTGCGGCTCCTGCAGCAACTCGTCGGCGTGCCGGCCGACGGCATCGTCGGCGTGCAGACGGTCGACGCGGTGCGCCGCTACGGCCCGGTCGAGACGCTGATCCGCGCCTATTGCGACGCCTACATGGCCTTCCTGCGCGGCATCAAGGGGCCGCAGGGCTTCGTCGCCAACGGCCGCGGCTGGACGATCCGGATCACCGGCAAGGACCCGAAAGGGCAGTGGAAGACGCAGCCCGGGGTCATCGGCCATTCGCTTTCGCTCGCGGCGGCGGCGAAGCCTTCGGCCCAGGCTCCGGAGATCGAGCCGACGAGGTCGCCGGCTGACCGCCTGGTTGCGGACGCTATGTCCGCCAAGGCCGTTCCGCCACCGGCCAAGCCGCTGACCGATCCGGCCGTGATCGCCACCACGGTGACAGCCGGCACCGGCGTGCTGTCGGCGCTCTCCGGTCTCAGCGGCCCCATCGCCTGGGCCGTCGCCGCCGTCATTGTCGCCGGCGCGGTCTTCGTCGGGCTCCGCTACTGGCGGGGCGTCAAGGAAGCCGAGGCGGCGGCATGAGCGCGCTATGGGCATGGTTCCTCGGCACGCGTGCCGGCCGGTTCGCCGCCGGCGCGCTGGCCATCGTCGTCATCGCCGGCGCCGCCTTCCTGAAGGCGCTCGCCATGGGCCGGGCGCAGCAGCGCGCGAGCGACGCGGCCGACCGGCTCAAGGGAATTTCGAACAGGAGGGCCAGCGATGAAGCGGTCGATCGGATGGATGCTGGCGCTCGTGGTCGCGAGCTTGGCGGCTGGATGCGCGACAAGCCGAAGCGGTGACTTCTGCGATGTCGCCTCGGCGATCCGACCGTCCGTCCGTGACGTGCTGACGGACGGCACCACCGAGCAGATCCTGAAGCATAACCGCTATGGCGCCAGGGCCTGCGGCTGGAAGGGCAAGCCATGACGACTGCCGACAAGATCGCCGCAAACACCACCATTCTCGTCATGTCGCGCATCGCGATGCTGCTGACGCCGGCGCTGCTGAGCGCCATGGCGTTCCTGTTCTGGCTCTATCTCGATGGGATCTCGGCAGACGCGAGCGCGGCGGTCAGCACCGCCAACAAGCTCGAGACGCGCGTTACGGTTCTCGAGGGAAACGAGGCGATCGGACGTCAGGATCGTATCAGGTATCAGGACCAGGTGCTGGCCCAGTTGATCAAGCTCACCGACAAGGTCGACAGCCAAGCCGGACAGATCGCAGCGCTCACCGCGACGATCGAGGCGCTGAAGGGCGCACGGTAGGTTTCATCGTATGGCGCATTGACAGCCGGCTGCGCGATGGATTGTCTTATTGAATAGATGGCGGTGCGACGTTAAATGTCGCGCGAATAAGCCGTCACTAGGGGGGGCAATGCCAGAGCTAAGCGGGTTGGGGCCACTGCGCCTGATGCAGGTGCAGCTTGTTCGACGCTTTCCGCGCGAGGACATTCGTAGATCTGCTTTCGAAATCTCGGACGGACTGAAGCCGTATCTCGATGGTCAGCTGAATTTCCAGGATATCCCAGGCGCACCTCCTGAGCAGCCGCGATTCGTGGTGTCCGCAGGCAAGCGCAACTATCTCGGCTCAGATGTCGTCGCGCAGATGACCTTGGACTTCAGTGGTGGCGTACCTGATAAAGGCATTCTAAGTGCAATTGAAAAGGCCGCGGGGGTGCTGGATGTTTTGCATGGCCGCGTCTTTTCCAAGCAGAGCCAATACTATTGCGGGATTATTCTGCTTCTGACTGCTCCTCTTGTGGATCTTGGTAGAAATATCAGCGCTGATCTGCTCCCAATCGTTTCGAAAATTGAAGGCGGCGGAGTACCTACGGCTGTTGATGTCAATCTTGGCTGGAGTGTTGACGATAAATTCAGTTGGACGATAGGTCTCTCAGAGTATGTTGTCTTCAATCGTCAGGTTGTCGGATCGTTTGTGCCGCAACAGCTTCATTTCGATCCGGATTTCGAAGCCGCTGTTGAGAAAGGTCTTCAACTAAAAATCGATTGTAACAGTAAGCTCCAGAGGGATCTGGGTGCGTCTGGCAGTAATGATTTCCGAAGTCTGTTGCCGATATTGACGGAATACGCCATGCCGGACGCCCGCAAGATGACTGGCAATTTGTTGGATGGTGTCCTATGAACGCCATTGCCGTTATTAATGATCCGAATACTACGGAATACTCCTCTTCAACGTCCTTGGTAAGGAGCCGGCGCCGGTCCAACGCGGGAACGTATGCGGATATCGACATGTGGAGGCCCGGTCTCGCACGGTCGAAGTCTTGGCAGACTAATCCATTTGAAGCGGCAATCGAGCAGCTTCAGGTCATTGACTCTTCTTTGGTTACGGCGTCCCATAGTGCGCGACCTCTCCAGCGCGTCTACGTTGAGGACGCTCCCCCGTCTGAAGTCGAGGAGCAGCCTCTTCCTGGTGCCGCGGCGACAGAGGCGGCGGTTGAGCAGCGTGGGCTGGTCGCGATGAACGCGGTTGTAAAAAATGTCTCTAGCGCCGTGGGGCTTTTGGCCCTTTTCGCGCTCGTAGGGCATGGCTTGACGGGCATGGTTATTGTTCATCCGCTCATCGGCGGGATGCTTTTAATCAGCGCAGTCGGGTTTCATTTTATGGCGCGACTCAAGGCGAGCGGCTAGCTCATGCCTCCAATTCCACCTGAGCACCTGCAAGTAATGCTGTATTTGCTCTTCGGAGTTGCTGTGTTGGTGATCTTGAAGAAGGGGGCCGGGATCGACCTAACTTCTATCTTGAGTGGTCTAATTTCAGAATTTAAAGATCTCTTGTCCCTAAAGGTCACGGCTGGTGCGGTAAATGCGTTAACGCTGATTGGCTTGTTCTTGCTCATCGGCGCTTTTTTCGTGCCCGTAATACTGTTCCAGATTGCAGATGCTGTGTCGGGGGCGGACAATTGGATTCGAAACGCTGCACTGGGAATATTTTCCACTGTTGTCTTCTGTATTGTTGGTGTCCTTTCTGTGAAATATGCTCGTGACGACTAGAGATCGCAGGCGCCATATGGGCTCAGTCCTGCACATATAGCCGAGCATGCCAGCGCCACCGTCTTCGGGATGACCACCGGCCGGCTGAGCTTGGCCTATTGTTTCCACGCTCATCGATCGATCCGCCGGCCGTGCCAGATCGGTGAGAACAGCGTATGGAACGCGTCGGCATCGGTGGGCGTCGTGAAGCACCAGATCGCCTGATGGTTGAAGCGGTCATCGCCAGGCCGATGCGCGTGATCGCGCTCGCCGCAGAAGGCGGTCATCTCGTTCATCCGGGCGCCGAAGCCCGTTCCCGGCACGTCGAGGCATACCTGGTGCGGATAGTCCCGGTCGATTTCCTTCGCCGAACGCTGGCCCTTATATCGCCGCATCGGGATCTCTCCCTGTCGTTGGCAGCCGCCCGCGCACATAGCCGAACGAGATCCGCGCCGTGCGGCTGTCCGCGGTGAGCAATAGCGTTTCGATGGCGGCGCGCGCGTCGCCGTTGTGCGCGGCCAGCAGGTTGTCGACACGCTTGTCGAGGGCGTCCTGTTCTTCGTCGATGATCTTCTCGGCGTGGCCCATGGCGGCCTCCTGTGGGCATTTGTTCCTATTTCGTTCTCATCCGTGTCAGAGTCAATCGGTTTCGGACAAAGAAAAGGCGGCTCCCCTCCAGAGCCGCCTCTATGCCATCCCCGTCCGCCCGGTTGGGAACGGCCTCCAATGAAATCAATGGCCCTGAGAGCCTACGAATCTGGGTTGCGGCTTCTCCATCCGTCCATGCGCCCGGCGGGGCGGTGCGGGCAGACGCGCCACCAATTTTTGCAAACCTATTTGCGAACCCATTGATTTTGTTGAGGACGGCGGCCCCCTTCCGGGACGCCAATATCCTAATGAATCAGTGAGTTACCGGCGTTCTGGCTGTCGAGCCGCCACGCTGGCTGAGTTCGACTGTTCCGGTGCGGCCGCCGTCTTTCCGGCCGGGGCTGGTCCGTTTCGGCCTTGTCGAAGCGCGCGGCCGCGTCGCAAGCTCTTCAGATCGGCAATGGAAGGACCTGCCCCATGTCAAACGGACCCGAAGTGCACCCCAATCGCCGCGACTTCCTGATCACGACCATGGCGACGGCCGGGGCGACGGCAGCCCTTGCCGTTTCCACCGGCGCGGCCGGGGCGGAAGAAGCGGCCCCCGCCGCCAATCCTGGGTCGGGCACGGTCTATACCGGCGATGTCATCCAGGGGAAGAAGGTCGTCAGCGCGCTCGACGTGAACGATCTGGCGCCCGGCCAGAAGCACTTCCTGTATTTCCAGGGCGTCGAGATGCCATCCGGACAGCGCTGGCATGTATCGGTGACGGTCGTCCGCGGCGCCAGGCCCGGCAGGCGCGTCGTGCTGGTGAGCGGCGTGCACGGCGACGAGATGAGCTCGATCCACACGGTCCAGACCGTGATGAACGCTCTCGACCCGGCGCAGATGTCGGGCACCGTCATGGCGGTGACCGACGTGGCCAGCCCCGCCATCGAAAGCATGCAGCGCCGCTGGCCCAACTATGGCCGGGGCAGCGACCTGATCGATCTGAACCGGGAATGGCCCGGGAACGAGAACGGCATCACGGCTCCGAGCCGCCATGCGGGTCTCCTGTTCAACCGGCTGCTTCGCCCGAACGCCGACGCGGCGATCGACTTCCACACCGGCACGACCGGATTCGAGGTCTCCGCCTTCAATATCGCCGGCATGGACGTTCCCGAGATCAAGGCCATGGTGGACCTTTTCCCGGTCGGCCAGGTCTTCGACAACCACGTCTATCCCGGCGTCCTGCACAATGCGTTCGTCGACGTGGGCATCCCGTCCTTCTGCGCCGAAATCGGCGCCGCGCGCGTCCTAGACCTCGATATGATCCCGCTGTTCGTGGAGGGCACGCTGAACGTCCTCAAGCTCCATGGCATCCTGCCGGGGCCGATGGGGCGGACCGGCAGGGACGTGCATGTCTTCGTCGGCAACAGCGCGTTCCCGATCCTGGCGACGGAAGGCGGGCTCGTCGAGCATCTGGTCAAGCTCAACGACAAGGTCGAAGCCGGTCAGAAGATCGCCGTGCAGCGCAACGGCTTCGGGGAGGTGGTCGCCGAATATGCCAGCGGCGTGGCCGGCGAAGTGACAGGCCAGCGCAGCGACGCGATGGCCGAGCCGGGCAATCCGCTGGCCTTCATCCTCTTCCACCGGGGATCGGCCGACGGCGCCGAAATCTATCCCGAGTAGCGTCGGCCCCGAAGCAGGATGGCCGGCCCCGTATCGGGCCGGCCTGACGGGGATCAGAACGTTCCCTTGATGCCGAGACCGTACATGCGCGGTTCGGTCATGCTCGCCTCGATGCCGCCGATGCCGCGGTTCTGCTGCATGTAGGTCGGCGAGCGCTCGTCGAAGATGTTCTTGACGATCCTGCTGCTCTGCGCCGATATCCTGGGCCGGGTGGTCGCCATGCCGGACGAAGTCGCCGCCGGCATCGTCGCCACGCTGATCGGCGGCCAGTTCTTTCGGCGGTGGCCCTGACCGCGATCGCGACCGCGGCGGCCGGCCCCATCGCCTTCGTCGCCCTTGCGGGACCGCAACTCGCGCGGCGGCTGACGCGATCGCCGGAAGTCCCGGTCGTCTCCGGCGCCCTGATGGGCATGGCGCTGCTGATGATGGCCGATCTGATCAGCCAGCGCTTTCCGCTCAATCTCAGCCTGCCGATCGGCTCGACCACCGGCCTGCTCGGCGGCGCCTATCTCCTCTGGCTGCTGACCCGCAGCCGGACGGTGTGAAGCGATCCGGCCCGCGCCTCAGCGCGTCGACGCGATGTGCTCGGCCGTGCGGAAAGCGAGTGCGAGGATGGTCAGCACCGGGTTGAAGCCGCCATTCGTCGGATGCAGCGAGCCGTCGCAGACGAAGAGATTGTCGTGGCCCCAGACCCGGCCATCGATGTCCGTCACCGAGCGGGCCGGATCCGTGCCCATCCGGCAGGTGCCGGCCTGGTGGTGACCGCCCGACAGGCTGACCGTCGGCGCCTTGCCCCAGGTCCTGACGGCGCCGGCCGCCTTCAGCCAGTCGGCGGCGCGGTGGTGCATGTAGGTCGCCGTCCTCATCGTCTCGGGATGCACGCCGCCCGACAGCATCGCCACCGGCATGCCCCAGCGGTCGCGCACATGCGGCGCCACGCGGACGCGCGCATCCGCCGTCGGGATTTCGTGCACAGGGCCGATGATGCGGATGGTGCGGTTGTAGTTGTCGCGCATGAAGTCCTTGGCGGCCTGGCCCCAGCGCGGCAGGTCCGGCGGCAGGAACTGCTTGAAGAACTGGATCGGCGGCCGCACGAAATCATCCGCCAGCATGCCGCCCGAGATCAGGCCCGGATTGCCGTGGCTGAAGCTCGTCGTGGCGATGGTGACGCCCGGACCCTGTGAATCGTGCATCGGCTGGTCGAACAGGCCGTAGGCGCCGGGATAATAGTGGCCCTGCAGGTTGCGCCCGACCAGATCGTGGCTGTTGCCGAGGCCGTTCGGCTCCTGCGCCGTCGCCGAGTTCAGCATCAGGCGCGGCGTCTCGATCGCGCCGGCCGCCAGCACGATTGTCTGGCTCCTGGCGACGTGTTGCTGGCCGGCAGCGTCCGCGAAGGCGACGCCCGTCGCCCGGCCGCGCTGGTCGGTCTCGATCCTGATCGCCATGGCGCCGGTCAGCAGCGTGCAGCGGCCGGTCGCGATGGCGCGCTTGATCGTCGTGTTCTGGGTGCCGTTCTTGCCGTCGCTCGGGCAGGGGAAGCCGACGCAGGTGCCGCAGCCCATGCAGGCGGCCCTGCCGTCGCGCGGCACGCTGTTGATGGCGACGGGTACCCGCGTGACGCCGATGCCGAGCCTTTCGGCGCCGCGCCGCAGCGCCTCGGTCGACGGGCTCTCGGGCAGCGGCGGCATCGGATAGTCGCGCGCCCGGGCTCCCTCGTGAAAATTGGTGCTGCCGGAGCCGGACACGCCGATCTCCCATTCGGCCCGCTCGTAATAGGGCTCGAGATCGTCGAAGGAGAGCGGCCAGTCGACCAGCGACGACCCTTCCGGCACGCCATAGAGGCTCGCCATGCGAAAATCGTCGCGATGGTAGCGCCAGGCCTGGGCGCCATAGACCAGCGTTCCCGCGCCCACGGCCGCGGCCAGGTTGTGATAGAGCGTCTCGTGCGGCCGAACGATCTTCTCGATGCCGTCGACGTCGATGACCACGCGCGGATTGCCGTCGAGATCCGGTCCGGTGTTGTGGCCGTAGAAGGACAGTCGGTGATTGCGCAGATGGTCGCGGTG
Source organism: Kaistia nematophila (assembly GCF_026343855.1). Lineage (NCBI taxonomy): Bacteria > Pseudomonadati > Pseudomonadota > Alphaproteobacteria > Hyphomicrobiales > Kaistiaceae > Kaistia > Kaistia nematophila. The sequence goes on from NZ_JAPKNK010000010.1 coordinate 106,863, forward strand.
GCCGCTGTCGGCATAGTCGCGGCGGAGGCCGCGTTCGAGCAGCAGCACCCGCTTGCCGCTATCCGCGAGCACGCCGGCGGCAACGCCGCCTCCGGCGCCCGCTCCGACGATCACCACGTCGAAATCGAGGTCGTCGGGCACCGGGGAGGGCGGCTGCCCTCCCGTCGCGGCGGGTCCGTTCGGGCCTTCCGGCAATCGGTGCTGATAGCCGACCATGCGCCAGGACGCGGCGCCCGGATTGCCGCCATTGTCGGGATCGGCGTAGACGCCCTCGGCGACGAGTTCGGCCAGAAGCTGGAACCAGGCCTCCGTCTCGCGCGCGCGCAGGATCGCCTCCTGCGCCTCGGCGGCGCGTTCGACGAAATCGGCCGGCAGGGTGTCTAGGCCGGAGGCCACGATGGCCGCCTGGTCCGGGTTCTCGCGAAAATGTCGGTCGAGATAGGCGGGCGCGCCGAATTCGAGGGCTCCGCCATCCTGGTCTATAGGCATGATGAGGGCCACGGCGGCCAGCAGCAGCGCGTTGTTCATGGCAGTCGACTCCGACAGTGATTACCGGCCGGCGAGAGAGCCGCCGATGCCGCCGATGCTGAAATAGCGGTTGAGAACGGCGAACAGGATCACGGGCGGGGCGAGCATGATGACGGCGCAGGCCATCACCGGTCCCCAGTCCGCGAGGTTCTGCTGGAAGAAGGTCTGCAGGCCGATCGGCATCGTGAAGGCGCGCTCCGACCGCAGGAACACCGAGGCGACGATGTAGTCGTTCCAGGAACTCAGGAAGGTGAACAGCGCCGTCGACAGGATGCCCGGCAGCGAGTTGGGCAGGATGATGCGGACGAAGCCGCCGAACACGGAGGCGCCGTCGATCCAGGCGGCTTCCTCGAGCGTGATCGGCAGGGAGTCGAAATAGGCCGTCATCATCCAGCAGCCGACCGCGATCGACGAGGCGACATAGACGATCGACACGCCGGAGAGCGTGTCCGCGAGGCCGATCTTGGCGAACATGATGAAGAGCGGGATGATGAAGGCGACCGCCGGCAGGCTCTGCAGCACGAAGATGAACAGCGAGAAGGCGGAGGTCGCCCGGCCCTTGCCGCGCGAGAGCACATAGCCGGCCGGCGCCGCCACCGCGACGGCGGCGACCGTCGAGATCGCGCTGACGAGGAAGCTGTTCGTCAGCCAGCGCAGCACTTCAGTCTGCGTAAGCACGTACCAGAAGGTGCCGAGCGTCGGTCCGGTCTGCTGCCAGGCCATGGGCGGGCGAAGCGCCAGCCAGAAGACGACCAGGATCGGCGACAGCAGCACCAGGGTGATCGCCAGCGTGACGAGCGACCGCAGCCAGGGGCGGGGGCTCGCGCCGACGGGGCGGACGGAGGATTTCGCGTTCATTGCAGGCTCGACTTCTGGATCTGGCGCAGCAGGACGACCGAGAGCGTGATCATCACCGCGGTCATGAGGAAGGCGATCGCCAGGCCGATGCCCGGCAGGAAGTCGAGGAAGGTCGTCCGGTAGGCGAGGACGATCAGGGACGTCGTTGCCTCGAGCGGACCGCCTCGCGTCAGAAGATAGATGGTCGGGAAGTCGTTGACGCAGAACACCGCCATCAGGATCCAGCTGATGTAGGTGGAACGCGCCGTCACCGGCAGGATGATGTGGCGGAACTGCTGCCACTTGCCGGCGCCGTCGATGGCGGAGGCTTCGTAGAGATTGCTCTCGACGCTTTCCAGCGCCGCCGCGCACATCATCATCATGAACGGGTAGCTGATCCAGACCTTGAACACGCAGACCGTGACCATGGCGAGGGTCGGGTTGCCGAGGAACATGACATTGCCCATGCCGAGGGCGCGGGCGATGTTGGGGAGCACGCTGTCACGCGCCGCCAGCAGCCAGTTCCAGCTCATGGCGGTGACGACGATCGGCACGATCCACGGCAGCAGCAGCAGCACCTTGAAGGCGTCCCGGCCGGGAAAATTCGGCTTCAGCTGCAGCGCCAGCGCGAACCCGAGCGCCCAGCTGCCGAAGACGCCGCAGGCGGTGAAGACCAGCGTGAACCAGGTCGCCCGCCAAAAGCTCTGGCCGGTCAGCACCTCGGCGAAGTTCTCCAGGCCCACGAAGGGGCCTGGAGCGATGAGGCTGCCGCCATGCACCGATTGGATGATCGCGAAGAACAGCGGGTACGCGTTCACCGCGACCATCAGGATCAGCGCCGGAAGCGCCAGCCCTGTCAGGGTCAGCCGGTGGCCGAATTGCGGGATCTGTCTACGTGTCGCGGCAGTCATGCCTCGGTCTCCGGCCGGATCTTCGCTACGCCTTCATGACCTTGACCAGGCCTGCCTGCAGCTCCTCGAGCAGGGCCTTGGAGTTCTTCTCGCCCTGCAGGATCCGTTGCAGCATGTTGATCATGGCGGAGCCGCCATCGACGGCGTTCAGCGCGCCGAAGGGATATTTGGAGCGGGCCGCGATGGTCTTGCCGATCGGCTGCCATTCATTGATCGACCGCGCCATGTTCGGGTCGTTCTGGAAGATCGGCAGGTCGGTGATGCTCTTCTTCGTCGGCAGGTCGGAGCACACGCCCCGCTCCCAGAACAGGTGCAGATTGTCGAGATAGTGTGCCAGGAAAGCTTCCGACGACGGCTGCGACGGCGTGGTCTTGAACATCATCAGCGGGTTGACCCAGTAGGCCGCGCCCTTGTTGCCGCTGACGCTGGCGAGCGGCGAGGCAACGATCAGGTCCGCCGCCACCTCGGCCGGCATCTTGGCGGGCAGGCCGACCTGCTCGAAGCCCATGGCGATGTGGCCGCTCGTCCAGTCCGGCATGACGTTGGCGGCGTAGTCGTAGCCGATCGCATAGGGATCGATGATCTCCTTGGCGACGAGCTCGTGCAGGAAGTCGATCGCCTCGATGTTGCGATCGGTGACGCAGTCCGGATCGCCGTCCTCGTTGAACAGGCCGCCGCCATTGTTGAGCAGGACCGACGCGACGTTGTGGAAGCCGTAGCCGGAGGTCGCGAAGCCGACATAGCCGGCCTTCTGCAGCGCCTCGCCGGCCTTGATGTAGCTCTGCCAGTCGGTCGGAACCTCGGCGCCGGCCTTTTCCAGGATCGACTTGCGGAACCAGAGCACGCGCAGGTCGATCGACCACGGCATGGCGGCCAATCCGTTCTTGGTCTGCAGCGCATCGATGAGGCCGGGCAGGAAGTCGTCCTTGCCGTCCTTCTTCAGCCACGCCAGCAGGTCGTCGGCCGGCGCCATCTTGCCCTGCTCCATGAAGTAGAAGGGCAGGTAGGCCGCGCCGGAGCTGACGGCGGGGGTCGTGTTGGCGGCGCCGGCGGCGGTGAAGGTCTGGTACCAGTTCGCCCATGGGATCGACTGGTACTCGACGCCCAGCAGGCCTTCGGCCGGCTTGTAGGCGTTGGCGATGCCCTTGGCGGCGTCGGTGTAGGTCTGGCCGGTGCCCCAGACCATGTCCCAGAACTTGATCTTCTCGCCGGACTGGGCCCAGGACTTCCCTACGCCAAGGCTCAGGGCCGTGGCCGCTGCCATCGTGCCGCCGAGAAAGGTTCTCCGGTTGATGGAACGCGGGGGTATCGACGCTTCGTTCATGCTCAATTCCTCCTTTTGAGCGCGGCAGAATTCGTCCCCTTCAATGGGGCTTCGGTCAAAGTCCTGCCCCCGCCATGGTGACGGGCGCGAAGATGTGGATTGATGTCGTCGTGAACCGCTGGTCGGCGTGTTTGCAGATGCCCGGCGGTCCTTCTCCCAAATCACCGAACCGTTTCGGTATTCCATGCTCCGCTCGATCGAGTCAAGGGCCGATCGAGCGCCGGACGCAGGATCGACTGGGGGCATTCGGCTTGCATTCAGTCGCTCGGTCCGGGTTGCAGTGGCCGATCGCGGTGGTTATCCTCATGGGAATGAATTCTGAAGAAACGGTTCGGTAGATGGCGACCATTCGAGACGTGGCCAAGATGGCCAAAGTTTCCATTTCGACGGTCTCGGTCGCCCTTCGCGACGGCTCGCAGGTCACGCCGGAGACTTTGCGACGGATCACCGAGGCGGCCGAGGCAGTGGGCTATTCGCCCAATCCGGTCGCGCAGAGCCTCAAGGCCGGGCGTTCCCGGCTGATCGGCGTCGTCATCGGCTCGATGCAGAATCCGTGGTTCGGCGACCTGATGGCGGCCATCGAGGAGACGGCGCTCGAGCATCATCATCTCGTCACCCTGTCGGAGACGAAGACGGATCCTCTGCGTGAGCGGGCGATCATCGATGCCCTCACCGGCCAGCGTGTCGGTGGCATCATCATCTCGCCCCATCTGCCGGCCGGCGACCACCTGCAGTTCCTGGCGACGCTGAAGACGCCGCTGGTCGCCATCGATCACAAGATCGAGGCGCTCAATACCGATTTCGTCGGCATCGACAACGAGCTCGCGACCGCGATGCTGACCCAGCATCTACTGCGCCTCGGCCATCGCAGGATCGCTCACATCGCCGGAACCGCCGGGTTGTGGACGTCCGGACAGCGGGAGAAGGGATTTCGCGCAACTCTCCTCGCCAGCGGGATCGAGCCCGATGACGCCTTGATCGTCGACGGTCAGTACAGCGGCGACGTCGCCTATGACCAGACGATGCGGCTACTGACCCGCCCGGACCGCCCGACCGCGATCGTGGCGGCGAACAGCCTGATGGCGCTCGGCGCGCTTCAGGCGATCAACGATCTTCGCTTCAATTGTCCCGACGACATTTCGCTCGCGACGATCGACAGCGTGCCCTGGGCCAGCGTCATCTGTCCGCAGCTCACCGTCGTGGTGCAGCCGATCGCGGAAATCGCGCAGGCGGCGACGATGTTCCTGCTCGACCGTATCCATCATCGTGGCAGCGAGCCAATCAAGCCGCGCGAAAAGATCTTCGTACCGAAGTTCATCGCTGGACGCAGTTGCGCTCCCCCGAGGGGGTAAAGGTCTCGGGCCGATATCGGCCCGATATACAGCGTCAGCGGTCGTCCTTGCCGTCGAAGAGTTGCGCGAGGCTTTCGTAGGACCGCCTGGCGACATATTCCCAGTCGGCCGGCTCGTCATGTTCGACCACGGCAAGCGTGGCGTTGGTCGCCCTGATCGCGGGCAGCAGCGCTACCCAGTCGATGACGCCGTCGCCATGCGCCAGCCAGCCGTCTTCTTCGGCCGTGCCGAGCGGCGCCGCGTCCTTGGCGTGGATGGCGATGATGCGGTCGGCGAAGCGCCTCAACTCGGTCTCGATGTCGCTGCCGGCCTGGAACACCCAGCCGCAATCAAGTTCGAGGCGGACAAGCGGGTCGGAATGCTCGACGAGAATGTCGATCGGCCGCGCTCCGTCGGCAAGCGGCTGGAACTCGAAGTCATGGTTGTGCCAGGCGAAGTTCAGGCCTGCGGACCAGGCGATCTCGGCCTCCTTCGAGAGTCGTTCGGCGAGCCGCTTCCATCCATCCGCTCCGGTGGGGCGGCGCTCCGGCATGACCCCGGGCCGGACGATGGTCCTGCCGCCCAGGACCTGTGCCGCTTCGATCCATGCCGGCAGGTCGTCCGCCTCGGTGGGGTCGGCGATGAAGACGCTCGGTGCGTCGAGGCCGGCGTCGTCGAGGGCGCGACGGAAGCCCCTGGGGTCGTCCTGATAGGCGCCGGGCCACAGCTCGATATGGTCGTAGCCGACACGCTTCAGGAACGGGAGCTGGCCCGTCAGCGGGAGGGCTTTCCGGGAGGTGTACAGCTGGTATGCGATTTCCACTTGCGGTCTCCGGGTCGAGAGGGGCCGGCCTGTCCGTAACAGCCGACGATGCGAGATATGCGGTGTCGCCGGTTGTCGGCGACGATCTGCGGACGGTCCGTCGGGAGGCGTGTCTGGGTGGGCGTTACCGAAACGGTATGGTAAGAACCGGGCGATTGAGCCTCGCGACTTTACCGGCTTCGGTTCGTCTTGCCTGAGGCGTGCCGCGCGCGTCGTCGGCCGCCGTGGAGCCGACCCGGATCGCGCGGCGAAAAGGCAAAAATGGCTGATTTATGGGCCAGTCGACGCCATCTTGCGGCGCCGCCCGAGGGCGCGATCTACAGCGGCCGGCGTCGCTCATGCTCGTCGCTACATCGTCCTCCCCACGATGAAAGCGCTTCAGGCCGAAAACGTATCGGCGTGGGAAAACGCTGTCAATGCCGAATCGTTTCGGTTCTGTGGTGTCGAGGGCAGACATGGAAAAATTCAGGCCGCCCGGAAGCCGGGCGGCCTGAGTTTCGATGGAGCTTCGGGATGCGTCGGTCAGCGGTGGAGGACTGCCGCATCGTCGTCGCGGCGGCTGCCGGCGTAGGCGGCGGCGACCGAGGCGATGAAGGCGCCCACGAGCATGGCGACGACGGTCAGGAGCGTGGTGGTCAGGCCGGCCTTGCGCGCCGCGTCGGCGGCCTCCTTGGCCTTGTCCTTCGCCGCCTGGATCTGGGCCAGCACGTCGGTGACGCGCTTTTCGGCGTCGGCCTGCGTCAGGCCGGTGCGGCTCGCGACCAGTTGGGCCAGATAGGCCTTGTCGCCGGCCGGGAATTCACCGCTCGCCGCATCCTGCAGCAGGATTCGCGTCACCTCTGCGCGCATCGCGCCATTGTCGCCCTGCGCGGAAGGCGCCGAGCCCGCCTGGGCTGCCGGGCGGAACATTAGGTCGATGAAGTAGCCGCTCGGATCGCCGGCGCCGTCGGCGGAAGCCGTCGCGCCATGCGCCGCTCCCTGGGCCGCGCCGGAAACCAGCGCCGTCGTCGACTGCACGCCCTGCGAGATCGCGGCGCCGATCGCCGAGGTCAGCAGGGCGACGACGAAGACGGTCGCGATGCACCAGGCGATGAAGCCATGGGCGGTATCGCGGAAGAAGACCTCGTCGGTATGGACACCGACCCATTTGGTGCGCAGCCGCCCCGCGAGATAGCCGGCGACGCCAGAGGCGACCCATTGCGTTACCACAAGCCAGATGATCGCCGAGATCGCCACCGTGGCGATCGACGCGCCGTGCCCGGACCAGGGGGAGACGGCGGCGAGCCCGAGGCCGGAGCCCAGTAGCGTCAGGATAATGGTGACCGCGACCGCGGCAGCCGCGCCGGCGAAGATCGCGCTCCACGAAACCGCCGAGCGGGGCGATTCGGCTGTTGAAGTCGCCGCTTCTACTTCGACAAGTGCCATTTCATCCTCCTATCGGAAGAAGATGGCGAGAAGGATGATAATCGGAATAGGAACACCGAGCAGCCAGAGCAAGATACCGCGTCCCATGACATCCTCCTTGTTGAATGGATGCGGGATAAACGGCCCGAGCGCTGTTTGGTTCCGTCTCGGCTAGATTGCTCTGGGTGCTCCCAGAGGAGCGTGTCCTGCTTTCTGGCGGTGTCGAACTTGGCCGGATTTCGCTCGCGCGCGCCGCTCCTCGCCGGCCTAGCGCAGGCGGGATTTCCATTCGCCGGCCGCCGGCCGCGGCACGCCGAGGTTTTCGCGCAGCGTCGCGCCTTCATAGTGCTCGCGGAACAGGCCGCGCCGCTGCAGTTCCGGTACGACCAGTTCGGCGAACTCCCCGAAGGCGGCTGGCACATGCGTGGGCACGACCATGAAGCCGTCCGCCGCGCGCCGGTCGAACCATTCCTCCATCCGGTCGGCGATCAGCGCCGGCGTGCCGACGAGATCGCCTTCGGTGCGCGCGCCATACCATTTGCCGAGCTGCCGGACGGTGAGGTTCTCGCGCGCCGCGACCTCCAGCACCTCGCGGTAGTGACCGTAGACGCCCTTGACGTCGAGCGGCGGTAGCGGCTTGTCGAGGTCGAACTGCGAGAGGTCGACGTCGATGTGATAGGAGAGGCGGGCGAGGCCGGCCTCCGCCGGCACCAGCTCCTCGAATTCCCGCTTCCGCGCCTCGGCCTCTTCCTCGCTCCGGCCGACGATCGGGGTTACCGCCGGCAGGATCTTGATGTGGTCGGGGTCGCGGCCGTATTTCGCCGCCAGCGACTTCACGTCGGCATAGAAGGCGATGGCGGAATCGATCGAGGCGTGGCTGCAGAAGATCACGTCGGCCCAGCGCGCGGCGAAGTCGCGGCCGTCCGGCGACGAGCCGGCCTGGATGATGACGGGATAGCCCTGCGGCGCGCGCGGCAGGCTGAGCGGGCCCTGGACCTGGAAATGCCGACCCTGGTGATCGATCGAGGCGACCTTGCCCGGATCGGCGAAGTCGCCGCTCGCCTTGTCGAGCTTGAGCGCGCCATCCTGCCAGCTGTCCCAGAGCCTGGCCGTGACCTCGAGGAACTCGTCGGCGCGCTGGTAGCGCTCGGTTCGGCCGGGCAGCTTCTCGTTGCCGAAATTGAGCGCTTCCGCGTCCTGGAACGAGGTGACGACATTCCAGCCGGCGCGGCCGCCGGTCAGGTGGTCGAGCGAGGAGAAGGTGCGCGCCGCGTTGAAGGGCTGCTGATAGCCGGTCGAGAGCGTCGCGCCGACGCCGAGGTGCTTTGTGACCGCGGCGATCTGCGCGATGACCGGGATCGGGTCCAGCCTCGGCGTGCCGACGCCGTAATGCACGTGGTTCTCGATGCTGTTGCCGAAGCTTCTCGGGATGCCGAGGCTGTCGGCGAAGAAGACGAAGTCGAACCGCGCCGCTTCGAGGATGCGGCCGACCTTCTGGTAGAAGGCCGGCGAGAACCAGCCGGATTCCGCGTCCGGATGGCGCCACGAGCCGACGCCGCCTGGGCCGGCGTTCATGAAGGCGGCGAGATGGATCTGTCCGGGGCGGGTGCGGGGCATGATGGTTCCGATGGTGGTGGCCGAGGCCGTTAGGGATGCGCCGGCTGCGGTGCGGCATCGCCGGCCGGCAGCGGTACGCCGAGATGGCGCAGCAACCGGGCTTCGAGCGGGGCGAGATGGCCGTCCTCGGGGCTGCGCGGCCCGCGGCCCGGGATGGCGACGGTCTCGGAGATCCGGCCGCCGTCGAGCACGATGACGCGGTCGGCGAGCCGCACTGCTTCGGCGACGTCATGCGTGACCATGACGACGGTCCAGCCATGCGTCCGCCACAGCGTGCCGACCAGGTTCTGCATTTCGAGCTTGGTCAGCGCGTCGAGCGCGCCGAAAGGCTCGTCGAGAAGCAGCACCTCGGGCTGGCGGACGAGCGCGCGCGCCAGCGAGACGCGCTGGGCCTGGCCGCCGGAAAGCGTCAGCGGCCAGGCATTGGCCTTGCCGGCGAGGCCGACCTCGGCGAGCGCGTCGGTGACGATGCGCGCCTGGTCCTTCGCCGGCAGTCCGAAGCCGACATTTTCCGATACCTTCAGCCACGGCATCAGCCGCGCCTCCTGGAAGGCGACGGCGAGCCGGTCGGTCGATTGCAGCCGGCCGGAGGTGGCCTGCTCCAGTCCGGCGATGATGCGCAGCAGGGTCGATTTGCCCGAGCCGGAGCGGCCGACGATGGCGATGAACTCGCCCGCCGGGATGACGAGGTCGACGCGATCGAGAACGGGCGCATCGCCGAAGGACTTCGCGATGCGCTCAAGCCTGATTTCGGGCACGGGCTGGGGCTTTCGATGGCTGGCGACTATTTCGACAGGTCGACGACGTAGCCGGCGATGTCGGGCGCCTTCTCGATGAAGCCGAACTCGACATATTGCGCGCCGAGGCGGTTCAGGTCGGCGACGGCGGCGGCGTCGAGCGGCAGGATCTTCGGCGTGTCGAAGCCGGCGACGACCTTGGCGAGGCCTTCCGAGGCGCCGAATTCGCGATAGGCGTCCGGGATCAGGGCCGGGTTGGCCTGGGCGCGGGCCGCCTCCTGGACGAGGCCGTCATAGACCGCCTTCAGCGCCTCGCGATGCTTCTCGGCGAATTCGCGGCTGACGATGTGGATCGACCAGTTGGCGGTCGGCAGCTGGTCGGCGGTGACCAGCACCTTGGCGCCTTCGGTCGCGATGGCGTTGGCGAGGTTCTGGTCATAGCTCGCGATCGCCGCGACCTGGCCGCTGGCGAAGGCGGAGGCAAAGCTCGTCGTGTCCAGCGTCACCTTCTCGACCTTCGAGACGTCGAGGCCAGCCTCCTTGAAGGCGAGGTTGAGGATGTAGTCGCCGGTCGCGCCTTCGCCGTCGATGCCGACCTTCTTGCCGTAGAGGTCCTTGAGCGAGGTCACGCCGGAGCCGGGCGCCGCGACGATGCCCTGGCTGTTGCCCGAATACTTCTCCAGCGCGAAGGCGACCCAGTCGCTCTTCTGGGCCGAGAGATTGACGAAATAGCCGGTGCCGGTCGACGAGGCGTCGGCGCTGCCGGAGGTGACGGTGTTGTAGGCCGAGAACGGGTCGAGCGGGCCGATGAACTCGACCTTGGCGCCGACCTTGGCCAGTTCCTTCTCCAGGATGCCGGTGGTGCGGACGGTGGTCAGGTAATTCGCTGTCGGCAGATAGGCCGCGCGGAAGGTCACCGCGTCTTCGGCGAGCGCCGCGCCGCTGGAAAGGAGGAAGCCGAGGGAGGCTACGGCGGCCGTGCGGCGGAGGCTGGAATGCATTGCAGACATCATGTCGTCCTTGAAGATCCAGGTGGAGGAATGGGCTGTCGACGGCTCGCGGTCAGCGTCCGTCATAGGTCTTGCGCCAGGCGAGCAGCCGGGCTTCGAGAAGGCGCACGAGATAGTCGGTGAGGATGCCGAGCAGCGCGTAGATGACGATGCAGAGGAAAACCTGGTCGGTGCGGACGAAGCGCTGCGCCTGCGCCAGGATGTAGCCGATGCCGGCATTGGCATTGACCGTCTCGCTGGTGACGAGCGCGATCCAGGCGATGGCGAGCGAAAAGCGCAGGCCGGTCAGGATCGAAGGCAGCGCGCCGAGGAAGAGGATCCTGTAGGCGATCAGCCGGCGCGGCACCCGGTAGACCAGCCCCACCTCGACCAGCTTGCTGTCGACATTGCGGACGCCGGCGAAGGTGTTCAGATAGATCGGCACCAGCACGCCGACGGCGATCAGCGACACCTTCATCCATTCGCCGATGCCGAAGGCGACGATGAAGAGCGGCACCAGCGCGTTGAACGGCACGGCGCGCAGCATCTGCAGCGGCTTGTCGACGACGATCTGCCCGGCCCGGTAATAGCCCGCCAACAAGCCGGCCACGAGGCCGAGCGCGACGCCGATGATCGTGCCGGCCAGCACGCGGGCGAGGCTGGCGACCAGCGCCTGCGGCAGCCGGCCGTTCAGCGTCAGCTCCCAGCCGGCCGCCACGACCTCGACCGGAGAGGGCAGCGCCTTCGGCCCGACAAGCCCCGTCGCCGCGACGCCCCACCAGAGGAAGAGGATCGCGACCGGGCTGAGCCAGGGCAGCAGCACGCCGCGGACGACGGACTGCCCGCTCCGACGTGGCGACGCCTTGACGATCCGGGCCTGCGGCAATGTATCGGTCTCGGCGCTCATGGGAGCGGGATCAGGCGGCGGCGTCGAGCAGCGACAGCTGGTCGAGCAGCGCGATCGAGAAGGAGCCGGTTCCCGGCGCGATCGCGGCTGCCCGCTCGGCCGCCACGGCGAGGACCGCATGGGCGGATACCGCCGCCTGCAGCCTGTCCGGCACGACGCCGGCGAACGCCGCCACCAGTGCGCCAAGACTGCAGCCCGTGCCGGTGACGCGGGTCAGGTTGACGTGCCCGCCCGGCACCGCGACGACGGCCTCGCCATCGGTGATGTAGTCGGTCGGGCCACTGACGGCGACCACGCCGCCCGTCTTGCGGGCGAGACTTTGCGCGAAGGGGATGGCCTCTTCTGCGCTGGCGGTCGAATCAACGCCCTTGGTGCCGCCCGTGCCGCCGGCAAGCGCGATCACCTCGCTGGCATTGCCTCGCACGACGCCGGGGCGAAGCTCCACCAGCTCGGCCGCGAGGCGGTCGTTCGCCGTCGCGCCGGCGCCGACCGTCACCGGGTCGAGCACCCAGGGCGTCTGTCGGGCCGAGGCTGCCTTTGCCACGCCGATCAGGATGCCGGGATCGTCGGCGACCAGCGAGGCCAGGTTGATCCAGACGCCCTGCGCGATGCCGGCAAAGTGCTCGGCCGCCGAGGGGATGCCACCGATGGCCGGCGAGGCGCCGACGGCGAGCAGCACGTTCGCGCTCAGGGGGGCGGCGATATAGTTGGTGAGGCCGAAGACCAGCGGCGACGTCGCGCGCACGGCGGCGAGGTTCGACGTGATGGCGGGGGCGGGCCAGATCTGGGAAGTCATGGTTCTGGATCTCGAGCAGGCCGCCGAACAGTCTCGGCTGGCGCGTGGAATCGTCGGGAACCGCGCCTCGGCGCAGGCCCCTCGGAGGAAATCGAGATCAGCTTAGGGAGTTCGGCGGGCGGCGGTAACGCCGTAACGCTCTGAAATGTCAGGCGAAAGGTGTATCCTATTCTGCCCTTGCCAATAAGGGCGGAATATCATTTCGAGACGACGCCGCGCCTAGCCGGCCTCCATCGGCAGCGAATCGTCCGTCGCCCATTCCTGCAGCGAGGCGTCATAGAGGCGCGGTTCCGGCTTGTCGGCGAGCGCGGCGGCGAAGGCGATGGCCGACCCCGCGATGCCGCCGCCGCAATAGGCGATGCCGGCCCGGCCCTCGTCGAGACCGACCGATTTCAGCCGCTCGGCCAGGGCTGCGACAGGCAGGAAGCGGCCGGATTCCGCGTCGACCAGTTCGCCGGCCGGGAGGTTGACGCTGCCGGCGATCCGTCCGGCGCGCCCCTTCGAGGGCGCCGACGCGCCGGAGAAGCTCGAGCGCGGCAGCGCGTTGACAATGCTCTGTTGCCGATCGCCGATCGCGGCGAGGACGGCTTCGCGTGTCGCCACAAGCGGGCGTCGTGCCAGAGGCGGCGCCGGAACGGCCGCCACCGGCCGCGCCGGGCCGGTCTCCACCGGACCCCGCGCCTCGATCCAACCCTTCCAGCCGCCGTCGAGGACCGAGACATTGTCGAGGCCGAAGAGGCGGAACACCCACCAGACCCGCGTCGCCCACCAGGGATTGCCCCGGCTGTAGACGACGACGTGGGAAGAGCCGCCGATGCCGAGCCGGGTGATCGCCGCCGCGAATTCGGCTTCGCTCGGAGCCATGAACAGCAGCACGGAATCGATGTCGGAAAGGTCGCGCTGCAGGTCGAGGAACTGCGCGCCCGGAACATGGCCGGCCTCGAAGCCTTCCAGATCGCCCTTCGGCCGTTCGTCGGCGACGAGACGGGTAGTCGAATCGAGGATGCGAAGATCGGGTGAGCCGAGATGCCGCTTCAGCCAGTCGGTCGAGACGAGCAGGGGAGCCGGAATCGGTGCCGGCAGGTCGTCGGGGGGGCTCATCTTCGTCTCTCTGGCTGTGTTGCGCAGGGTGGTCCCGTGGTCGCTTCCTGCCGGACGAATCCGTCGGACCGGGCCGGGGCGGATCCCTAGGCTAGGGCCTTCAACGGTGGCGCGCCATGCCAGAGGCGCCTCAGGTTGGCCCGCCGGCAGGCAATTCGCCGGCAGGCCGGATGTCGCTTAGTCGGGCTGGCCGCTGGTCGGCATGGTCGCGGCGACGCGCTGCAGCAGAGCGCCCTTGTCGAAGCTCGGCTTTTCGTAGGTCTTCTTCATCTCGTGCCCCCTTGGCATTGTTGACGGCGCGGCTTGTGCCATCCGCCGCTTTCGTCCGTCGATGACCCGTGGGCAACACCTTGAATCAAAAAGCCGATTTCCCCGGTTCGCCTCGACAGGGCGATGGCGCGGGAACGGATCCGCGCCGAGGGGTTTCAAACGGGCGGGCGCCCGTCCATATGAGGAACAGTCTTCGACGCGGCCTCGTTCTGCCGCAAGCCTGGGAGAGGAACGCTGACCGATGCGCGGCACACGGACTGGACCAGCGCGGCCGACGACCCTGTCGGCCGAGGATCGGCTCGCGATCGCAACCGATCTCGCCGTGAGCCTTTATGAGGCGGGCCTGATCCGGGCCGACCGGCTGAAGGACGCGCCGCATGACATCGCCACCTATGGTGATTTCACCAAGGATGGCCGCGAACTCGGCCGCGACCTCGTCCGCTACGAGGCCTGGCGCTGCGACGAGGCCGTCTATGCCGCGCTTGACGATTACAGCCGGCTGCTGAACGAGCAACTCGAGGCGGTGCAGGCACGATGGGCGGCCGAAAACGGCATCAGCCCGCGTTTCCGCGTTGGCGACCGCGTCGCCTGGCCCAGGGTCGAGGGCCAGGACAATGTCGGGACCGTCATGGCGATCGAGCCGGGCGGCCGCTATTCCGTCATGCGCGACGACGCGGCGGCGAGCGGATCGAAGCTGCGCTTCCGGGTCGATTTCGAAGCCTGCCGGGCCGAGGGCGAGCCGGCGCCGTCGCGGCTTTCGACGCTGAAGGGTCTGCCCGGAAAGATCTGGGCCGCCGCCTCGGCGCTGCTCGCCATGGAGGCGATGGACTTCACCATGCGGGTCAACCTGCTGCTGCCGTGAGCCTGCTGTTGCGAGCGATTATCAGAAGCAATTCAAGCGTTTAGTCGAAGGTTGACACTCGCGGGCCGACCCCTTAAGTGGCGGGCCATCGGGGAGTAGCCACCGTCCTGGACGGGGTCGCGTCAACATACTCGCGCAGTCGCGCGTGGCGCGTCCGGACGCAGAAGCGTCTCGGCGAGACCGTGTCGCAGGTTCCTCACAGGGCGGGGAATCGGACGCGACCGGCCCGTCCCCGAGAGATATCGTGTCCCCCTTCGCCATTCTCATCCTGGCCGTCGGCATGTCCGTCGACGCGCTGATCGCCTCGGTCGGCCGCGGCGCCGCCATCGCGCGTCCGAATCTCGGCACCGCGCTTCGTACCGGCATTGTCTTCGGCGTGGTCGAGGCGATCACGCCGCTGGTCGGCTGGCTGCTCGGCATCGCCGCCAGCCAGTTCGTTCAGGCGGTCGATCACTGGATCGCCTTCGGCCTGCTCGCCGCCGTCGGCGGCCGCATGGCGCTGCATGCCATCCGGCGACCGGATGACGCCGTCGCCGCGGCGCGCCATGGCGGCTTCGGCACGCTGCTCGCGACCGCGATCGGCACCAGCCTCGACGCGATGGCCGTCGGCGTCTCGCTCGCCTTCCTCGACGTGAACATCGTCGTCATCGCCATCGCGATCGGTCTCGCCACCACCGTCATGTCGACGGGCGGCATTCTCGCCGGCCGGTTCGTCGGCCAGCGCTTCGGCCGCTATGCGGAAATCGCCGGCGGCATCGCCCTGATCGGACTCGGCGTCATGATTTTGGTCGAGCATCTGAGCGCCTAGCGGCCTCCGGGCCGGTCAGCCGGTCCGGAAGCCCTGTCGCGTCGCTTCGGTGGCCTAGCGGACCGAGGAAAAATCGGTCGGCTGCAGGAACGAGCTCGCGACATTGGCGACGATCAGGCCGTCCTTCTCGCTGTCGGCGCGGGCTGCCTGCCATTCCGGGTCGGCCATGAAGGCGTTCCAGCGGCTCTCGCGGTCGGCCAGGCTCTCCCACGCGATCAGATAGGTGAGGTCGTTGTTGGCCGGGCCGATCAGCGTCGTCCAGAAGCCGGCCTGCCGGATGCCGTGCCGGTCCCACAGGCGGAGCGTGTGCTCGCGGAAGCGTTTCTGCAGCGCCGGCATGCGGCCGGGCAGGCAGGAATAGACGCGCAGTTCGTAGATCATTCGCTTCTCCGGCATGGCGCCGCGTTTATCGCGTTGGCGTTGTGTTGTTGGACGGAAACGGTCGCCGGGAAGACAAGCCTGTTCGGCCGGCGGAGGCAAGGGCCGTTCGGCCGCGTCGCGTTACCTATATTCCTTGATCATATTCATTCTAAACTGACATTCCCTTGCGGAAATGTGCTAGATTGCGCGCGATACGTGCCGTCCGCGACGGTTTCGTCGCGGAATCGGCGCAGAACGAGCCGATTTGGCTGCGATGTCCGGTTGTCGGGAGGCTTCGATGATTCAGCGGGGCTACGCAACGCTGCTGGTTCCTTTGCTCATGTTCGCCGTCTTGCCGACGGTTGCGCGCGCCGCCGGCGATCCGGCACAGGGCGAAAAGGTGTTCCTGAAGTGCCGCGCCTGTCACCAGATCGGCGAGACGGCCAAGAACGCCGTCGGGCCAGAGCTGAACGGCCTGTTCGGCCGCAAGACCGGCTCGGTGCCCGGATACAGCTATTCGGCCGCCAACAAGAATTCCGGCATCGTCTGGGACGAGGCCATCTTCCGCGAATACATCCAGAATCCAAAGGCCAAGATCCCCGGCACCAAGATGAGCTTCCCGGGGCTCAAGGATCAGACGGACATTGACAACGTCATCGCCTACCTGAAGCAGTTCGGGCCCGACGGCAAGAAGCAGTAGCCGGCCGCAGGGTCGCTGCAGCGGACGGTCCGGATCGGAGAGAGGCGGCGGGCGAAGCGTTCGTCGCAGCAAGGAATGACCGGGAGACGCCGGCCGCGTCTTCGGGTTCGTGCATGCATTCTGTTCCGACGCCGTCCGGCAGGGAGCAAGAGGATGCTGATCGCGATAGTGCTGGCTCTGGTGGTCGTCGGCTCGGTGCTCTTCCATTTCCTGAGCCCGTGGTGGTTCACGCCGATCGCCTCGAACTGGGGCTATATCGACGATACCGTCAACATCACCTTCTGGATCACGGGCGCCGTCTTCGCCGCCGTCGTCCTCTTCCTCGCCTATTGCGTGCTGCGCTTCCGCCACCGCCCCGGCCGGCGCGCCGCCTATGAGCCGGAGAACAAGCGGCTGGAGAGCTGGCTCGCGATCGGCACGGCGATCGGCGTCGCCGCCATGCTGGCGCCCGGGCTGGTTGTCTGGGCGCGCTTCATCCGCGTTCCGGCCGACGCCAGCGCGGTCGAGGTGGTCGGCCAGCAATGGCAATGGGCGTATCGGCTGCCCGGCAAGGACGGCAAGCTCGGCGCCGCCGACACGCGCGACGTCAGCGATACCAACCCGCTCGGCATCGATCCCGACGATCCGCGCGGCCGCGACGACGTCATCGTGCAGG
This sequence comes from Kaistia nematophila, assembly GCF_026343855.1. Taxonomy (NCBI): domain Bacteria; kingdom Pseudomonadati; phylum Pseudomonadota; class Alphaproteobacteria; order Hyphomicrobiales; family Kaistiaceae; genus Kaistia; species Kaistia nematophila. The sequence goes on from NZ_JAPKNK010000010.1 coordinate 123,823, forward strand.
GTGGCGAACTGCATCTGCCGGTCGGCAAGCCGGTGGCGTTGCTGCTGCGTTCGCTCGACGTGGTGCATGATTTCTTCGTGCCGGAGTTCCGCGCCAAGATGGACATGATCCCCGGCTCGGTCACCTACTACTGGCTGACGCCGACGCGCACCGGCAGCTTCGAGGTGCTGTGCGCCGAGCTCTGTGGCGTCGGCCATCCCTATATGCGCGGGCTCGTCGTGGTCGAGCCCGAGGCCGACTACCAGGCCTGGCTCGCCCAGCAGCAGACCTTCGAGCAGATGCAACCCGCCAAGACGAGCGCGCTCCAGACGGGAGCGCTGCGATGACGATCGATCGTTGCGACGGCGACGGCAGGAGAGGGACGGGGGAGGGCTCGACGCCACGCCCCCGCAACGCAGCGGGGTGACGGCTCATGGTCGATGTCACGCATGGCGAACCGGTAGCGGGCGGGCACGACGCCGAGGCGCCGCATGAAGGCGGCGAACTCGATCTCTACCACCCGAAGAGCTGGGTGACGAAATACGTCTTCTCGCAGGACGCCAAGGTTATCGCGGTTCAATATGGACTGACGGCAATGGCGATCGGGCTGGTGGCGCTGGTGCTGTCCTGGCTGATGCGGCTGCAACTCGCCTTTCCCGGCCTGCTGACCTTCCTCGATGCCGACCACTATTACCAGTTCATCACCATGCACGGCATGATCATGGTGGTGTACCTGCTGACCGCGCTCTTCCTCGGCGGCTTCGGCAACTACCTGATCCCGCTGATGCTCGGGGCGCGGGACATGATGTTCCCCTATCTCAACATGCTTTCCTACTGGATTTACCTGGTCGCGGTGCTGCTGCTCGCCGCCGGCTTCTTCGTGCCGGGCGGCCCGACCGGCGCCGGCTGGACGCTCTATCCGCCGCAGGCGATCCTCGCCAACACGCCCGGCCAGCAATGGGGCATCATCGTGATGCTGGCCTCGCTGATGCTGTTCATCATCGGCTTCACCATGGGCGGGCTCAACTACGTCGTCACCGTGCTGCAGGGGCGCACGCGCGGCATGACGCTGATGCGGATGCCGCTGACGATCTGGGGCATCTTCACCGCCACGGTGATGGCGCTGCTCGCCTTCCCCGCGCTTTTCGTCGGCGCGGTGATGATGCTGTTCGACCGGCTGTTCGGCACCAGCTTCTTCATGCCGGCGATCGTCGTAACCGGCGAGCAGGCGCCTTATGCCGGCGGCAGCCCGATCCTGTTCCAGCACCTGTTCTGGTTCTTCGGCCATCCCGAGGTCTACATCGTCGCGCTGCCGGCCTTCGGCATCGTCTCCGACCTCATCAGCACGCACGCCCGCAAGAACATCTTCGGCTACCGGATGATGGTGTGGGCGATCGTCATCATCGGCGCGCTCTCCTTCGTGGTCTGGGCGCACCACATGTATGTCAGCGGCATGAATCCGGGCTTCGGCTTCTTCTTCGCCACGACGACGCTGATCATCGCGGTGCCGACCGCGCTCAAGGTCTACAATTGGGTGCTGACGCTCTGGCGCGGCGACATCCATTTCACCGTGCCGATGCTGTTCGCGCTCGGCTTCATCGTCACCTTCGTCAATGGCGGGCTGACCGGGCTGTTCCTCGGCAATGTCGTCGTCGACGTGCCGCTCTCCGATACGATGTTCGTGGTGGCGCATTTCCACATGGTGATGGGGGTCGCGCCGATTCTCGTGATCTTCGGCGCCCTCTATCACTGGTATCCGAAGATCACCGGGCGGATGCTGAACCCGACGCTCGGCAAGATCCATTTCTGGATCACCTTCCTCGGCGCCTACGCCATCTTCTTCCCGATGCACTATCTCGGCCTGCTTGGCGTGCCCCGGCGCTATTACGAGATGGGCGACACGGCTTTCGTGCCCCATTCGGCGGCGGCGCTGAACGTCTGGATCACGGTCGCGGCCCTCATCGTCGGTGCGACGCAGGTGCTGTTCCTGTTCAACCTCGCCTGGAGCGTCAGGCACGGCCGCGAGGCCGGCGGCAATCCGTGGCGGGCGACCACGCTCGAATGGCAGACCCCGGAGACGCCGCCGGCACATGGCAACTGGGGCGCCGAGCTGCCGGTCGTCTATCGCTGGGCCTATGACTATTCCGTGCCGGGGGCGGCGGAGGATTTCGTGCCGCAGAACCAGCCGGGACTGGATCCGGACATACCGGGCCATGCCGTCGCGGGGGGCGCGCGATGAGCCTGATCCTTGCCTTTCTCACCGTCATCATCCTGATCGCCTTCGCCTGGCTCTGGCGTCAGGGCATCCTTGCGAAGCCCTGGCTGGAGACCGGCGTCGTCGGCCGCTTTCCCGCCGCTGATCCGTCGGGCGCTCGCGTGGCCAAGGTCGGCCTCGCCGTCTTCCTCGCCGTGGTCGGCTCGCTCTTCGCGCTCACCATCAGCGCCTATCTGATGCGAGCCAGCCTCGGCGACTGGGAAGCGGTGCGGATGCCCGGCATCCTCTGGGTCAATACCGGGGTGCTGGCGCTGAGCAGCCTCTCGCTTGAAACGGCGCGGCTCGCCGCCGGGCGCGACGATGCGGACGGGGTGCGGGCCGGCGTGCTGGCGGCAGGCGCTACCGCGGCGCTCTTCGTCATCGGCCAGTTGATCGCCTGGCGGCAGCTCGAGATCGAGGGCTACTATCTCGCGACCAATCCGGCGAATGCCTTCTTTTACCTGATCACCGCCCTGCACGGGCTGCATGTCCTCGGCGGGCTGGCGGCGCTCGGCCGCGTCACCTGGCGCATGCAGCGCGGCGCCGGCGTCGCGCAACTGCGGCTCGGCGTCGAGCTCTGCGCCACCTACTGGCACGCGCTGCTGCTGATCTGGCTGGTGCTGCTCGGGCTGCTGGCGAACTGGCTCAGCGACTTCGTCGCCATCTGCCGCCAGTTCCTGACGTGAGGAGGCGCACATGACCGATCATCCCGCCGATCTCGCCCCTTCAGCCGCCGCCGGCGGCCGTCGCGCCGCTTCCGGCTGGCCGAGCTTCCTCGCCGACTGGGCCTCGGACCGCAACGCCTTCAAGGGCGTGTCGTGGGGCAAGGCGATGATGTGGGTGTTCCTGCTCTCCGACACCTTCGTCTTCGGCTGCTTCCTCGTCGCCTACATGACGGTGCGGATGTCGACGACCGTGCCGTGGCCGAACCCCAGCGAAGTGTTCGCGCTTCAGATCGGCGGCACCGAGGTGCCGCTGATCCTGATCGCGATCATGACCTTCGTGCTGATTTCCAGCTCGGGCACCATGGCGCTGGCGGTGCACTATGGCTATCTGCGCGAGCGGCGAAAGGCCGGGACACTGATGCTGGTGACGGCGCTGTTCGGCGCCTGCTTCGTCGGCATGCAGGCATTCGAGTGGACCAAGCTGATCCGCGAGGGCGTCCGGCCCTGGAGCAATCCGTGGGGCGCGCCGCAGTTCGGCTCGACCTTCTTCATGATCACCGGCTTCCACGGCACCCATGTCACTGTCGGCGTGATCTTCCTGATCATCCTGGCGCGCAAGGTGCTGCGCGGCGATTTCGACACCGGCCGGCGCGGCTTCTTCACCAGCCGCAAGGGCCGTTACGAGACGATCGAGATCATGGGCCTGTACTGGCACTTCGTCGATCTCGTCTGGGTCTTCATCTTCGCCTTCTTTTACCTCTGGTAGGAGGTTCGCATGGCCGAAGCGATCGTTCATGCCGATGCCGGCAAGCCCGCCGGGGAGCGGCCGCCCGCCGACGTGCAGCACCATCCGGTCAAGCTCTATCTCGCCGTCTGGGCCTGGCTGTTCGTGCTCAGCGCCTGTTCCTACCTGGTCGATTATGTCGGCCTGCATGGCTGGCTGCGCTGGACGCTGATCGTGCTGTTCATGCTGCTGAAGGCAGGGCTGATCGTCGCCATCTTCATGCACATGGCCTGGGAGCGGCTGACGCTGATCTACGCCATCCTGCTGCCGCCGCTGCTGGTTCTGGTCTTCGTCGCCATCATGGCGTCGGAGGCGAACTACACGCTTCTGACGCGGCTGCTCTATTACGGCGGCGGCAACTAGCCGCCCGCTCCCGGTTGGCGTCGGTCAAAGCGATGCGGCCGCTTCTTTGCCGTCATTGTTTCACGTGAACCGATCAGCCCGCCGCGGCCGGGCGGCGGCGGGCCGAGGTGCGGGCGCGCAGGCGGGCGCGCTTCTTCGCCTCGCGGGCGACATGGCGGTTGACGATGAGGTTGAGGGCCTCGTTGACGCGGACCTGCCAGTCGTCGCCTTCGCCCTGGAAGTATTCGAGGACGCGGTTGCTCAGCGCCAAGGTCACGACGGTGACGGCCTCGGCCTCGGCTGCCGCCTTGCGGCGCCGGGCTGGAACGGACTCGGCGGTCGAGGAAGCGAAAAGCTCCGTCGCGGCGCCGTCAGAGACCGAAAGGGGCTCGAAGTCCGAGGATTTCGTCGAGCTGGACATGATCATCCTGATGCCGAAGGTTTATCTTCTACACCAAGCTTACCGTAGCGTCATGATCCCAGCAGTGATCGGCGTCACAGGCCGGTCGGAACCAGCCCGTGGCGCAGTGTTCGCGCCTCCACCTAGAGCAGCGCCTGCGCGATGTCGGCGATCAGGTCGTCGGCTGCCTCGATGCCGGCCGAGAGGCGCACCAGCCCGTCCGAGATGCCGATCGCCTCGCGCTGCGCCAGCGGGATCGAGGCATGGGTCATGGTGGCGGGGTGTTCGATCAGGCTCTCGACGCCGCCGAGGCTCTCGGCGAGGGTGAACAGGCGCACCCGTTCCAGGAAGCGCCGGGTGCCGGCGAGGTCGCGGTCGAACTCGACGCTGATCATGCCGCCGAAGGCGTGCATCTGCCGCCTGGCGATCGCGTGCTGCGGATGGCTCTCGAGGCCCGGATAGATCACCCGCTTCACGTCGGGGCGTGCCTCCAGCCAGCGGGCGATGGCGAGGCCGTTCTCCGAATGCCGCTGCATCCGAAGCGCCAGCGTCTTCAGCCCGCGCAGCGCCAGGAAGCTGTCGAACGGACCGGAGATGGCGCCGACGGCGTTCTGCAGGAAGCGGATCTGGTCGACGATCTCCTGTTTCGGGCCGACGACGACTGTGCCGCCGATCATGTCGGAATGGCCGTTCAGATATTTGGTCGTCGAATGGACGACGACGTCGATGCCGAATTCGAGCGGACGCTGGATGTAGGGGCTGGCAAAGGTGTTGTCGGCAACCGTGATCAGGCCGCGCCGCTTCGCCAGCGCGGCGATCGCCTCGAGGTCGACGATGCGCAGCAGCGGATTGGTCGGCGTCTCGATCCAGAGCAGCTTCGTCTCCGGCCGGATCGCCGCCTCGACGGCATCAAGATCGGTGAAGTCGGCGAAGGAGACGTAGAGCCCGGCGCTGCGCTTGCGCACCTTGTCGAGCAGCCGGAAGGTGCCGCCATAAAGATCGTCGGTCGCGACGATGTGGTCGCCGACGGAGAGGAGCTCCAGCGTCGTCGAGATCGCCGCGAGGCCGGAGGCGAAGGCGAAGCCGGCCGTGCCGCTCTCCAGGTCAGCGACGGCGCGCTCGAAGGCGAAGCGGGTCGGGTTTTGCGAGCGGCCATATTCGAAGCCCTTGTGCACGCCCGGGCTTTCCTGCGCGAAGGTCGAGGTGGCGTAGATCGGCACCATGACGGCGCCCGTCAGCGGATCGTGGCTCTGGCCGCCATGGATGGCGCGGGTCTCGAAGGCAAGGCGGTTCGGCTTCAGGGGCTTGTTCAAAATGCCAACCTTTCGTGATTGATCAGATCGATCCGGGTGATGAGCCCGACGAACTCGTCGCCATCCATGACGATGGCGACCTCGTTGCGCTCGAACACCGGCAGCAGCGCCTCGACCGGCTCGTCCGCCTGCAGCGTGTTGAGCTCCGTCACCATGGCGTCGCGCACCGAGGCGCCGAAAGCGCTGCGGCCGGCGCGCGCCTGCGGCCGCAGGCCGCCCAGCACGTCGCTTTCGTCGATGAGGCCGATCAGCGCGCCATGTTCGATCACCGGCAATTGCGAGACATCGGCCGAGCGCATCCGGGCGTAGGCGGTGGAGAGCGTGTCGTCGGGCGCGACGGTCACCGTGCCGCCTTCGGCGAAGCTGCGGGCGACGAGATCGCGTAAGTTTCCGTGGCGGATCTTCTCGATCAGGCCCTGCTCGGCGACCCAGACGTCGTTGAACACCTTGGACAGGTATTTGTTGCCGCTGTCGCAGACGAGGGTGACGACGCGCTGCGGCTCCGTCTGCTCGCGGCAATAGCGCAGCGCCGCCGCCAGCAGCGTGCCCGAGGAGGAGCCGGCCAGGATGCCCTCCTGCGCCAGCAGGGCGCGCGCCGCCGCGATGCTTTCACGGTCGGTGATGGTGTAGGCGCGCGACACCAGCGACAGGTCGGCGTTGGGCGGCACGAAGTCCTCGCCGATACCCTCGACGGCCCAGCTTCCGGGCTCGATCGTCTCGCCGGTATTGACCAGCGGCGCCAGGATCGAGCCCTTCGGATCGGCCAGCACCATCTTCGTCTTCGGCGAGACGCGCCGGAAATAGCGGCCGATGCCGGAAAGCGTGCCGCCCGAGCCGACGCCGACGACGATCGCGTCGACGTCGCCGTCCAACTGCTCGAAGATCTCCGGCCCCGTCGTCGTCTCATGCGCGCGCGGATTGGCCGGGTTGGCGAACTGGTTGACGAAGAAGCCGCCGGTCTCCTCGGCGATGCGGGCGCCCATGTCCTGGTAATAGTCGGGATGGCCCTTGCCGACGTCGGAGCGCGTGGTGCGCACGTCGGCGCCGATGGCGCGCAGATGCTGCACCTTCTCGCGCGACATCTTGTCGGGCACGACGAGGATCAGGTGATAGCCCTTCGGCAGCGCCACCTGGGCGAGGCCGAGGCCGGTATTGCCGGCGGTCGCCTCGACGATGGTGCCGCCCGGCTTCAGCCGGCCGTCCGCCTCGGCGGCGGCGATCATCGACAGCGCGATGCGGTCCTTGATCGAGCCGCCGGGATTCTGGCTCTCCAGCTTGACGAACAGCCGGCACGGGCCGGTGTCGAAGGTCGTCAGCTCGACAACGGGCGTGCGGCCGATCAGGTCGAGGCTGGACCGCACCGGGCGGGGCAGGGGCGCTCCGTTTCCCGGGATTTGCGACGTTGCGGGCGGTTGCTTGCTCATGTCGAAGCTCCAGGCGGGTTTCTCGCTCTGCCACCCTATGTAGGTGGCGGCAAGCATAGCGAAATGCCAGCCGGCCGGGCGTCGCCGCGCCATCGCCCTTGCTGTCGCCGAAACGTGGAAAAGGATTTTGCCTTCTTCCGCGAGGTCCGAATTCGCGCCTCGCCCGAGCGCGGAATGGCGGAAATCATTACTTTTTTGCGCGAGATCACGGTCGCTTGCGTCGAAATAGCGGCCGGACTTCTGATATAACGGACGCATTCAGCCGGCATTGGAGGCCATGGACGTGCAGCAACAGACGGCCCAGATCATCGACCTCGCATCGTATCGCAAGGCGCGCAGCCCGCAGCCGGCGGCACCGCAGATGGCGATGCCGATGGTGTCGATGCCGGTCGCCTGGATGCCGGTCTGGGTCATGGTTCCGGTGCCTGTAACCCAGCCGGTCGCGATCGGCTGAACCGGGGCGCGGCCATGGTGCATGCGACGCCAGCCCTGATCGAAGACGCGCCGGACGAGGTCGCCACCGACACATCCGGCGAGCTCGCGGCCCTGGTCGGCCGCAACCTGCGCCGCCTGCGCACCCGGCGCGGCCATTCGCTGGAGCGGCTCGCCAAGCTTTCCGGCGTCAGCCGCGCCATGCTCTCGCAGATCGAGACCGGCAAGAGCGCCCCGACCATCAACCTGCTCTGGAAGGTGGCGACTGCGCTCGGTGTGCCGTTCGCGACGCTGATGAACGGACAGGAGGCGCGCGGCACGACGGTGATGCTGCGCGACAAGGCCAAGATCCTCACCTCGAGCGACGGTCGCTTCTCGTCGCGGGCGCTGTTTCCGTTCAGCGGCGAGCGCAAGGTCGAGTTCTACGAGCTGCGGCTCGGCCCCAACCATCGCGAGGACGCCGACCCGCACGCGCCGGGGACGCTGGAAAACCTGGTCGTCGCCCAGGGCACGATCGAGATCATCGCCGGCCGCGACGCGCCGCAGGTTCTGGGCGAGGGCGACGCCATCGCCTTCGAGGCCGACGTGCCGCACAGCTACCGCAACCTCCGCGCTTCCGAGGCGGTGATCTATCTCGTCATGACCTATGTCGAGACGATCTCGGGCTGAGACAGGCTTTCTCGACGCATCCCGTGACGAAAAAAAAAGGGCCGCCCGGCGGGCGACCCTGAGACGGCGTGCGACGGAAGCAGGCCTCAGGCCTTCATCTCCATCATGCACATCATCATCGGCATGCCGGCCATGCTCATCATCATGGGCATGCCCATGCCCATCATGCTCATCATGCGATTGCAGCAATCCATGAACATGTCCTTGGACATGCCTTCCATCGGCATCATCTCGCAGGTCATGCCCTTGTCGGTCATGGTGCAGGTCATCTTCGCCATCATCATCGGCATGGGCATCATGCCGCCCATCGGCATCATATTGCCCATCATGGGCATCATGCCGTTCATCATGCCCATGCCGGGCATCATGTTCTGCATCGGCATCGGCATCATGGCGGGCATCGGCATCATCTGCATGGCACTGCTCATCTTTCCATCTCCGGGTCGCTCGACGGCCGCTGCCGTCCATGTCTCGGCATCTAGACGCGGCCCCTGGGCCTGACAATGCGCGATCGGAGGCCGGCCGACGTTTCCTCCGAGCGAACGGAGGGGCGGTCGCCCGGGCGAACGGCGACGGCGGAAATCTCGAAAAATCCTCCGCTATAACGGAAATGGCCGCGCCGGCGCGGGGGCGATTTTGGCGCCAGGCGCGGCGAAATTCGAACAACTTCGCGCGCGGGCGATGATTGTCGCCAATTCGATCTCCTTCGCGCATTCTGATGCCGGCCGCGATTGCCGGTGACGAATCGGCCGGCGAGGCGGCGAAGCCGAAAAGGCGTCTTGCCGATTGGCCAAAGTCATTATAACGTCCTTACGTCATAATGAAGCGGCGGCCGAGACACCGTCGGACCGTCGGCACTGAAACGGAGGGGTTCCGTGACGATCAGACCATTGATGGGCTTGTTCCTGGGTACCGCCATGGCGGCTTTCTCCAGCGTTGCCTGGGCAGAAGACGTGACCGTGTCGTTCCTGACGCACTGGCCGCCGGAGACGGTCGCCAAGCTGGAGGCGGCCGCCGCGACCTATGCCAAGGATCATCCGGGCGTGAAGGTCGAGGTTCGCGCCGTGCCGTTCGGCGACCTGCTGACGACGCTGCGCTCGCAGGCCGGCCAGGCCGGCGGCCCGACGATCACCGGCATCTACGACCTCTGGCTGCCGGAACTGGCGCGCGACAAGCTCGTCAACGCCGCGCCGGAAGCGAACAGCACCGACGTCACCACCAACTGGCCGAAGGGCGTCGCCACCGCCGCCAGCGTCGGCGGCACGGTCTACGGCTATCCCAACGAGATCGACGTCTACGCGCTCAACTACAACAAGAAGCTGTTCGAGGAAGCCGGCATCAAGGAGGCGCCGAAGACCTGGGACGAGTTCTACGCCGCGGCCGAGAAGCTCACCAACAAGGACAAGGGCCAGCAGGGCTTCGGCATGATCAATTCGTGGGCGGCCGGCGTCGTCCATCCCTTCGCCTCGCTGCTCGCCTCGAATGGCGGCGCGCTGGTGGTCGACGGCAAGCCGCAGCTCGACAGCGACAACGCCAAGGCGACCTTCGATCTCTATGAGAAGCTGATCAAGTCGGGCGCCTCGGTCGCCACCATGGGCACCGCCGACGCCAACACCACCGGCCCGTTCCTCGACAATTTCGTGTCCGGCAAGACCGGCATGATCATCATGGCGAACTGGTGGGAATCCGCGCTCAAGGCCGGCATGGGCGACCGGTTCGCCGACATCGCCACCGCGCCGATCCCGGTCGGCCCGAAGGGCGACGGACCGCACTCGATCTCCTACTCCTGGATGACCGTCGTCTCCGACGGCGCCTCGGACGCCGAGAAGAAGGCGGCCTGGGACTTCCTCGCCTGGTTCAACGGCCCGACCTCGGGCGAGAACGGCGCCTCCGCCATGGGCGACCTGCTGCAGTCCATGGGCATCCTGCCGTCGCGCACCTCCGACGTCGCGGCCTTCGCCGAGCGCCTGAAGACGCCGTTCCTCGCCGGCTATGTCGATGTCCTCTCCGAAGCCCGCCCGTTCCCGACCGTGCTTGGCGGCCAGGAATTCACGGAATCGCTGCAGGGCCATATCGAGGCGGTGCAGTTCGGCAAGGAGACGGCTGCGGAAGCCGCCGCCGCCGCCCAGGCCGACGCCGTCGCCATCCTCGAGAAGGCGTCGCAGTAAGCTCGCGATCATCCTCTTCCGTCATCCCCGCCTTCGCGGGGATGACGATCGAGGGGAGCCGCCGTCCCGACCCCCTCGCCCGCGCAAGCGGGAGAGGGCTGGGGTGAGGGCCTTGTTTTCGGCCCTCGAATCTAGCGCCTCCAAGCGTTCCGAAGACCCTCACCGCAACCCTCTTCCGTGACCGGGAGAGGGAGCCGGTCGAGTCACGCCCCGCCGATCCCGAACTGCCATGAACAGAGAACACGCATACCGATGAGCGGCTTCCGAAAATCGATCGTGGCGATGCTCGCACCGAGCCTCGGGCTGATCGCGGTCTTCATCCTGGTGCCGATCGCGCTGACCGTCTGGCTCGCCTTCACCAAATGGTCGTCGCAGACGCCGTTCTCGACTGCGACCTTCATCGGCCTCGACAACTTTCGCGAAATATTCGGCGCAGGTTCCGTCGGCCGCGACTTCAAGGGCGCGCTCGTCAACACGGCGCTCTATTCGGGGATGTCGATCGCGCTGATCCTGCCGCTTTCCGTGCTGTTCGGCATGCTGATCCACCAGGCCGAGCTCAAGGGCGCCAACGTGCTGCGCACCATCCTGTTCGCCACCTACATGGTGCCGATGATCGCCGTGGCGCTGGTGTTCTCGAAGCTCTATTCGCCGTCGGAAGGGCCGATCAACCAGATCCTCGGCTGGGTCGGCATCGGCCCGCTGCCATGGCTTTCCTCGCCCGATACGGCGCTGGTCTCCGTCGTGTTGCTGAACGTCTGGCAGCAGGTCGGCTATTTCACCATCCTGATCATCGCCGGCCTGACCCAGATCCCGCAGTCGATCTACGAGGCGGCGAAGATGGACGGCGCGCGCGGCCCGGCGCTGTTCGGCTTCATCACGCTGCCGCTCTTGAAGCGGACGCTGCTGTTCTCCGCCGTCATCGCGCTGATCAACGCGGTGCAGGTATTCGAGCCGGTGGCGCTGGTGACGCAGGGCGGCCCGGTCGGCTCCACCAATGTCATGACCTATCACATCCGCCGCGTCGGCATCGAGCGCGCCCAGGGCGGCCTCGGCTCGGCCATGTCGGTGACGCTGCTGCTGGCGCTGGTCGTCACGGTGACCGCCGTCTTTGCCTTTGCCCGCAGGGAGGATCGGCGATGAGCGTTCCCGCCACCACGCCGGCGCCCGGCGCCGCATCGCCCGCCTGGCGCGGCTTCCTCTATCTGCTGATGATCGCGATCGCCGTCGTCTCGGCCTTCCCGCTCGTCTGGATGGTGCTGTCCAGCCTGAAGACGCCGGCCGAGGCGATGCAGACGCCGCCGGTCTGGATCCCGGCGACGCCGTCGCTCGATGCCTATGCCAAGGTGTCGGAACTGATCAGCGTCGGCCGCTCCTTCGCCAACTCGGCGCTGATCGCCGGCATCACCACGGCCGGCATCCTCGTCACTTCGCTGATGGCCGGCTACGCCTTCGCCAAATACCGCTTCCGCTACCGCGAGGCGCTGTTTGCGATCACCATCGCGACGATGTTCCTGCCGCCGATCGTGACGCTGATCCCGCTCTACCGGCTGGTCGGTTCGATCGGCCTCAATGCCAGCCTCGCCGGCGTCATCGTGCCGAACCTCGCCAACGCCTTCGGCATCTTTCTGATGCGCCAGTTCATCGCCGGCGTGCCGGACGAACTGGTCGAAGCGGCGCGGCTCGACGGCGCGTCGGAATTCCGCATCGTCTTCACCATCGTGGCGCCGGCCGTCGCCCCGGCGCTGGCGGCGCTGGCGCTGTTCGCCTTCGTCTATCACTGGAACAGCTATCTCTGGCCGCTCACCGTGCTGCAGGGCAATTCTAGCCAGTATCCGATCGTGATCAGCCTCTCGCGGCTGCTCTCCTACAACCGCTCGGCCGTCAACACCGGCCTGGTGATGGCCGGCGCGACGCTCGCCGTGCTGCCGCCGCTGGTCCTGTTCGTGTTCCTGCAGCGCTTCTTCGTCCGCACCATCACCGCTTCGGGAATGACCGGACAATGAGGAATCGAAGCAAGACCCTCACCCCAGCCCTCTCCCGCCTTGCGGGAGAGGGGGCGATCCCGACCGCCTCGATCCATCGCTCCGGTCTGGTGCCCGCCAGGAAAAGGCTCTGCCTCGCCACGACCACCGACCAAACTCCCTCGCCCGCAAGGCGGGAGAGGGTTGGGGTGAGGGCTTTTCTTGTCCAAGCTTCCCGAAGACGCAAAGCGCGCAACCGATTCCCGCCGCCATCACAGAATCCCTCTTGCCTCCATCCAATCCCGAGATAAAGTGATTACGACGTTATAACGACATAAGCACTGTCGCAGAGGGGAAGACCGGTTATGTTGAACGTTCGCAGACATCTGAAATCCGCAACCATCGGGGTGCTCGCCCTGGCCGCCACCGCGCTCTCGGCCTCGGCCGGCGAGGTGACGCTCTGGAGCTGGCGCACCGAGGACCAGGCGGCGATGGAGAAGATCTTCGCCGCCTTCACCGCCAAGAACCCTGACATCACCGTCAAGCTGCAGTTCACGCCCGACGCCGACTACCAGAACCGGCTGTCGACGGCGCTGCGCGGTGGCAAGGGTCCGGATATCGCCCAGCTCAAGGCCTATGGCGAATTGCAGCCGCTGGTCGATGGCGGCTATCTCGACGCGCTCGACGAGAGCGTGCCGGCGCTGAAGGACTTCACGCCGGCGGCGCTCGGCGGCTCGGTCGGCATCGCCGACGGCAAGATCTACGGCGTGCCCTATTCGACGCCGGTGATGGGGGTCTTCTACAACACCGAGATCTTCGAGAAGAACGGCATCGCCGTGCCGAAGACCTATGACGAATTCGTCGCCGCCTGCGAGAAGCTGAAGGCGGCCGGCGTGCTGCCGATCGCGGCCGGCGGCGCCAACGGTTCCGGCTGGGCGCTCGAGATCAATGCCGGCGTCGTCGGCCCGTCCGTCTTCGGCGCCGGCTTCTACGACGAGATGATGAGCGGCAAGGCGAAGTTCACCGATCCGCGCTACGTCAAGGCGCTGGAGAAGATCAAGGCGCTGCAGCCCTATTACTCGGACGGCTTCGCCGGCGTCGACTACACCACCGCGACGCAGCAGTTCATCTCCGGCAAGGCGGCGATGTTCTTCGGCGGCGCCTGGGAGAACGGCAGCTTCAAGGCCCAGAACCCGAACCTGAAGTTCTCGATCTTCCCGTTCCCCGGTGACAAGGCCGAGGCGCAGCCGGCGGTGTCCGCCTTCTCGGACGGCTCCTACGGCCTCGTCTCCGACAGCGGCAATAAGGAAGACGCGACCAAGGTCCTCGCCTTCATCGCCTCGCCCGAGTTCGCCCAGCTCTTCGCCGACAATCTCGGCTGGCCGCCGGCCCGCACCGGCGCCACCGCCAACGACCCGGTGCTGAAGTCGATGCTGGAGATGCAGGCGAACGCCACGCCGTATCTGACGCTGGTCGGCTTCCGCTGGCAGACGCCGACGGCCTCCTCCGTCATCCAGGCCGAGATCATCGACATGATCGAAGGCAAGATCGCGCCGGAGAAGCTCGCCGCCGACGTCGATGCGGCCGTTTCGACCTGGTTCAAGCCGAAGTCGTAGCCGTCACCATCACCAAGGGGAGGGGCGTCCGCCGCCCCTCCTTGCCGCCCTCCCGCAAAGGGAGAGGCGAGCCAGAAACAAGCATCGGCCCGGGGGAGGCGAGAATGACGGCACAGCGCCTTCGGCGTGCGCCCATCGAATGGCAGAAGCATCGCGCCGCGATCCTGTTCGTGCTGCCCGCACTCGTCATCTACTGCCTGTTCGTCGTTTATCCGCTGGCCAGCTCGCTCTGGGGCTCGCTGTTCGAATGGCGCGGATTCCGCATGCGCGGTTTCGTCGGGCTGGACAATTTCGCCCGCCTGTTTGTCGAGCCGAGCTGGACCAAGCTTTCCGGCGCCTTCACCCACAATGTGTTCTGGTTCTTCGGCATCATGGTGCTGCAGAACGGGCTGGGGCTGATCTTCGCCTACCTGCTGTTCCTTAGGAACCGCGGCACCGCCTTCCTGCAATCGGTGTTCTTCTTCCCGGCGGTGCTGTCGCCCGTCATCGTCGGCGCGCTCTGGCGGCTCTTGCTGACGCCGGACGGCGCGGTCGAGACGCTGCTGCACAATCTCGGCCTGCTCGAGGGGCGCCTCACCATCCTCGGCGATTCCAGCTGGGCGCTCTGGATCCTGATCGCCGTCGACGCCTGGAACTGGATGGGCCTGCCGGTGCTGATCTTCACCGCCGGCCTGCGCCAGATCCAGCCGGAAGTGTTCGAGGCGGCGCGGCTAGACGGCGCCGGCAATGGCCGCATCCTGTGGTCGATCGCGCTGCCGCAGCTGGTGCCGTCCATTTCCTCGCTGACGACGCTGACCTTCATCAACACCTTCAACCAGTTCGACCTCGTCTATGTGATGCAGGGCGTGCAGGGGAACCCGAACTTCGCCACCGACACTCTGGTGACCTACTTCTTCCGCCTCGCCTTCGGCGCGGAAGGGGCGGTCGGCATCACCGATATCGGCCTGGCGCTGGCGCTCGGCACGCTGCTCTTCCTGCTCCTGACCGTGGTGACGATCGGGCTGCTGCGCTTCTTCGAACGGCGGACGGTGAGGCTCTGATGACCAATCTCGACGTCTCGCAGCGTATCCGGCAATTGCCGGGCTGGATCGTCCTGGCGCTCTGGGCGCTGGTGGTCGCCGTGCCGCTCTACATCCTCGTCGTCTCCTGCTTCAAGACGACGGCCGAGATCTATGGCGACAAGTTCGGCCTGCCGACCAGCTGGACGCTCGACAATTTCGCCAATGCGTGGACGCAGGCGCAGTTCGCCCGCTACATGTGGAACTCCTTCGCCGTCACCGGCGGCGCGGTGATCCTGACGCTGGTCGTCTCGGCGATGGCGGCGTTTCCGCTCTCCCGCTACCAGCTCGGCTGGTCGTCGCCGGTGCTTGCCTTCTTCCTCGCCGGCGTCATGCTGCCGATCCGCCTCGCCTCGGTCGAATTGTTCTCGCTGATGAAGACGCTCGACCTGCTCGACAGCCGCCTCGGCCTGATCCTCGTCTATTCCGCGATCCGCATTCCCTTCGCCGTCTTCATCCTGGCGAATTTCATGCGCGTGCTGCCGCGCGAGCTGGAGGAGGCGGCGCGGCTCGACGGCGCCAAGGAGTGGCGCATCCTGTTCCGCATCATCCTGCCGACGATCAAGCCGGCGGTGGCGATCGTCGCCATCTTCACCGCGATCGCCGTCTGGAACGACTTCTTCTTCCCGCTGATCTTCATCTTCGATGACGCCTACAAGACCGTGCCGCTCGCCATCACCACCTTCATCGGCCAGTTCCGCACCGACTGGGGCATGGTGTTCGCGGCCCTCGCCATCTCGATGATGCCGGTGCTTGTCATGTATCTCCTGCTGGCGCGCCAGATTCGCGAAGGCGTCGGCGCCACCGGAGGACTGAAATGATCGACGAACGCATCTATGGCGGAAAGAGCCTGCTCGTCGTCGGGGCGCACGCCTTCGACGCCGAGGTGATCGCCGGGCCGCTGGCGGCGACGGCGGCGAAGCGCGGCCTCGACGTCACCTTCCTGCACCTGACCATGGGCGAGCAGGGCCACACCTCGCTGTCGCCGGCGGCCTATGCCAGCCAGAAGCGCGCCGAGGCGGACCGTTTCTGCGCGAAGCTCGGCATCCAATGGCGCGAGCTCGGCTATCCCGACGCCTTCCTGCCCGACACCGACGAGGTGGCGCTGAAGATCGCCGACGTCATCCGCGAGCTGAAGCCGGACACCCTTGTCACCCACTGGCACGGCAGCTGGCACAAGGATCACCGCGCCGCCGCCAATGCGACGAAGACCGCCGTTCTCTACGCCGCGCTGCCAACGCTGGAGCGCGCCTACCCCGCCTTCAGCCCCAGCCTGCTGCTGTTCGGCGAGAACTGGGAGGACGACGAGGGCTTCGCGCCGACTGAACTGGTCGATGTCAGCGAAGGCTTCGAGGTCTGGCGCGAGGCGATCACCGAATACGAGCTGGCCCGCGGCCTCTCCTCGTTTCCCTATGTCGATTACTATTCCGCGCTCTACCGGATGCGCGGCTGCCTGAACGGGTCCATGTACGCGCAAGCCTTCTCCACGACGTCGCATTCCTTCAATGCCGGCGGCGGCATGTTCAACGCCAGATCTTCCTCCAGCAGGGCCCGCCGTTCCGGCTGCGGCTGCGGAGGGCACGAATGACCGAGACCCCGCAGGTCCTCGCGCTCGATCTCGGCGGCACCAGCCTGCGCGCCGGCTTCGCCATCGTCGACGCGCCGGCCGAGCTCGCCGCCGTCGAGCGCTGGCCGGCGCCGGAAAGCGCCTGCGCCTTGCGCGACAGGATCCTTGCCCTCGTCGCCGCGCGCGCCGGTTCCGCGCCGCTCGCCGGCATCGGCATCACCATTCCCGGCCTCGTCGAAGGCACGGTGTCGCGCTGGGTGCCCAACCTGCCGTTCCTCGACGGCGTCGATCTCGCCGATCTGCTCGGCGAGGCGGGCGTGCCCGTCGCGGCCGGCAATGACGCGCAGATGGCGCTGCTGGCGGAAGCCCGGTTCGGCGCGGCGAGCGGCCTCGACGACGCCATCCTGCTCGCGATCGGCACCGGCATCGGCTCCTCCGTGCTCGCCGGCGGCCGCATCGTGCGCGGCGGCCGCGGCGCCGCCTGTTCGTTCGGCTGGGCCTCGGCCGACGTCGCCGATCCCGGCGAGGACCGTTCCGGCTGGCTCGAGCGGCAGGCGGCGGGCCGGGCGCTCGACAGGCTCGGCCGCGACGCCGGCCTTGCCGATGGCGCGGCGCTGATCGCGGCGGCGCGGACGGGCGACCCGGTGGCGAGTCTCGCCATTCATCAGGTCGGCGCGGCGCTCGGCACGACGCTTGCCGGCGCCGTCGCGCTGCTCGATCCGCAGGCGGTGCTGCTCGCCGGCGGCGTCTCCGACGCGATCGACGTGCTGGGGCCGCCGCTGCGTGCCGCGCTGACGCGCAACCTGCCGCCGCATCTGCGGTCAATCGAAATCCGGCCGGGCCAGTTCGGCCCGCGCGCCGGCCTTGTGGGTGCCGCCGTGGCCGCTGGCCTCGGTCCGGAATGGTGGAGGGTCCGATGACCGAAGCTGCGATGACATCGCTTGACCGTCGCCGGCCGGAGCCGCTCTGGCACCAGGCCGAGCGCGCCATCCGGGCCCGCATCGAGGCCGGCGAATGGCCGGCCGGATCGCAGATCCCGGCCGAGGACCGGCTGTGCGAACTGCTCGGCGTCAGCCGCATCACGGTTCGCCATGCCCTGCGCAACCTGGAATCGCTTGGCCTGCTGCGCCGCGAGCATGGCCGCGGCACCTTCGTGCGCAGCGCCACCGTGGTCGCCGGCGCGCGCGGCCTCACCAGCTTCTCCGACGAAATGGCGGCGCTGGGGCTCACCGTCGGCTCGCGCATGCTGGAGCAGCAGATCGTGCCGGCGAGTGCCCGCGTCGCGGCCGCGCTCGAGATCGAGGAGGGCGAGCCGGTCGCGCTCGTCCGCCGCCTGCGCCTCGGCAACGGTTCGCCGATCGGCGTGCAGACCGCGCATCTCCGGCTCGACCGCGTGCCGGGCCTGCTCGACGAGGATCTTTCGGACGGCTCGCTCTATGGCCAGATCGAGCGCCGCTACGGCATCAAGCCGTCCGAGGCGACGGAAATCTACCGCGTCGGCTCTGTCGGTCCCGAGGACGCCGAGCTCCTGGAAATCGCCGTCGGCAGCCCGGCCTTCATCGTCGAGCGCCTTGCCATCGATCCGCGCGGGCCCTTCGAATTCACCCTCTCGATCATGCGGGGCGACCGCTACGAGATCCGTTCCACCTTGCGGATCTGACGGCCGCCGGCCGCAGCTCCCGACCCTTTTCCCTCATACCATCCCCCAAGGAGACGACTGATGTCCGATTTCTACCTGCACCGGCTGATCAAGTTGATCGAGACCGCCGGCAGCGCCAACGACGCCGCCTTGACCGAAGCGGCCAAGCGCTTCTCGGAGTCGCTCGCGCAGGGTGGCCTGATCCACCTGTTCGGTTCGGGCCACTCGGTCCTGCCGACGCAGGAAGCCTTCCCGCGCTACGGTTCGTTCGTCGGCTTCAATCCGCTGACCGACCCGCGCGTCATGTGGCACAACGTGCTCGGCGCTGGCGGCGTGCGCGAACTGCTCTGGCTGGAGCGCACCGAGAACTACATCGACAAGTTCCTCGACCACCAGCCGCTGAACCCCGGCGATTCTATCATCATCTACTCGCATTCCGGCACCAACTCGGCCGGCATCGAGACGGCGCTCTACGCCAAGGCGCGCGGCCTGTTCGTCGTCGCCGTCACCTCGAAGGCTAACGACAAGCCGGCTAAGCATTCCTCCGGCAAGCGCCTGAAGGATGTCGCCGACGTCGTCATCGACACCAACTCGCCGGTCGAGGACGCCATCGTCCCGATCGAGGGCTGGAGCCGTCCGGTCTCGGGTTCCTCGACCGTGCTGGCGATGATCCTGACCCACGAGCTGATCGCCCGCACCGCCGACGCGCTGTCGAAGAAGGGCGTCGAGCTGCCCGTCTTCGCCTCGCCGACCATCGAGGGCGTCACCCTGCACGACACCGACGTCATCTACGGCATCTACCGCGAGAAGATGATCGAGGCGCAGCAGAAGCACCTCAAGACCTTCCAGGAGAAGATGAAGGGCTGATCCAGCCGTTTCATCCAGCCTGGTTGTCGACGCCGCGAGCCTCCCGGTTCGCGGCGTTTTTGTTTTGCTGGCCGTGCCCTCCAGATTTGCCGAAGTGAAGCTCGACCGCACCCGCACGCTCGCCGTCATCCCGGGCTTGACCCGGGATCCATGTAGCCGCGGCGTCGGGAGTTTTGCGCAGCGAAAACCCGGCTGCATGGATCCTCGCCTGCGCGAGGATGACGCCGGAGGATGTCGGGTCGAAAGACCCTCACCCCGGCCCTCTCCCGCGCGCGGGAGAGGCGGCCCGCCAGAGCCTCTGGGCTGGACGTCGACGACGGCCGCCGGCCGAACCCTCGTCCGCTTGCGGGAGAGGGCAGGGCGAGGGCCTTGCCGCCCTGAGTCCCGCCCCGAATCGGCCTCTGTCCCGCCGGCTTTTCGCCGCGTTGGACAAACCGAAATCCACGATGTGGATCAGTCGCTTGCCCGTCGCGGGGCGCCTATCTTACACGATCGATTGAGTCGGGTTTGTTGACAGCTGCCTGCAATTCGGGAAATCTCGGAGCTGGCCGGGGCGTTCCGTCCCGGCCGCCGAACGACGGAGACTGCCGGCCGCCCGCTCTTCGCGGCGCCAATTTTGGGAGAAACCCGATGACGCTTGCCAACGACGTTCCTTCCGACCTTCCCCGTTTTTTCTCGTTCTTCCAGGCCCCCGGGCCGAAGGCCAGCCTGGCGAAGCGCCCGCCCGAGGCGCGTGAACTGGACAAGGCCGATGATGCCGACACGACGTCGGATTTCGTCTGGGCGCTTGCCTATTGGCCCTGGCTGTAGCACTCGAAATGGGGCCGGGCATGACCCGGCCCGTATTCGAGGGTAGAGCATGAACGCCACGATCCGAACCCGCGCCGTCGGCGCCACCGCCACGGCGACCCGTGACGGCCTGCCGGAAGTCACCAGCGAAACCGGCGGCCATCTCTCGGTCGTGACTCGGCCCTCTGCCGAGGGTTTCAATCCTCTCGATCTGATGAGCGCGTCGCTCTCCGCCTGCATCGTGTTGAGCGTCCAGATCGCGGCGCGGCGGGAAGGCTGGCTCGACCAGATCGAGCAGGTTTCGGCCAAGGTCATCCCGGAAAAGGCGCATGACGAGCCGTCGCGCGTGGAGCGCTTCGTCACCACGGTGACCATCGAAGGGCCGCTCGACGAGGCGAAGAAGGCGCATCTGATCGAGGCGGCGGAAACGATCTGCACCGTCTCGAACACGCTTCGCGCCGGCGCTGCGGTCACGAGCAGCTAGGCTCTGTCCGGCTGGCGTCGAATTTGCAAAGCTCGGCGCATCTTTCGCTGGGAGCAAAGCACATGACCACGCCAGGCCCGACCTCGCCGCCGCCGCTCGATCACGAGCATTTCCTTCGCCTCGCCTTTGCCGTGGCGCGGCGCTCGCTGGAGGGCGGCTCGCATCCGTTCGGCGCGATCCTGGTCGGGCCGGACGGCAGCGTGCTGATGGAGCAGGAAAACGCCTTCCAGCCGGATCACGACATGACCGGCCATGCCGAGCGCGTGCTGATGACGCGGGCATCGAAGGCCTATGAGCCGGGCTTCCTGCGCGGCTGCACGATGTACACCTCGGCCGAACCCTGCGCGATGTGCTCGGGCGCTGCCTATTGGGCGGGCATCGGCCGCGTCGTCTATGGCCTCGGCGAGCACGAGATGAAGGCGATTACCGGCGACCATCCCGAGAATCCGACGCTGGATCTGCCCTGCCGGATCGTGTTCGCCGCCGGCCAGCGGCCGATCGAGGTGATCGGACCGATGCTGGTCGAGGAGGCGACCGCCCTGCATGACGGCGTCTGGGGCGAAGGCTGACGCGTGTCGGCGCCGGTTGTCGACCGTTTTTTTCACCATCCGATCAAACCGCGCAATCGCCACCGTTGCGAAGCCCTGCGCGGAGTGGTTCCATCCGGCGGGCGGGATGGCCGGTGGAGGGCTCCCCGACTGCTATGGAGATTTCACATGACCATCCGCTTCCTGACCGCGACGGCGCTTGCCGGCGCGATTGCGCTTGGTGGCCTGTTTGCGGCGCCGTCCGCCATCGCGGCGACGCCGAAGGACCTGTTGATCGTCGCGCAGGCGATCGACGACATCGTCAGCCTCGACCCGGCCGAAGGATTCGAGCTCACCTCGGTGCAGTCCTTCAACAGCCTGTATCAGCGGCTGATCCAGTCGAATCCGAACGAGCCGACCAAGCTCGATCCGGTGCTGGCCGAAAGCTGGGTTGTGGCGCCGGAAGGCAATGCGATCACCTTCAAGATCCGTGACGGCGCGACCTTCTCGTCCGGCAATCCCGTCCGCGCCGACGACGTCATCTACTCGCTGTCTCGCGCGGTAAAACTCGGCAAGTCGCCGGTGTTCATCCTGAATGAGCTCGGCTGGACCGCCGACAATGTCGACGGCTTCCTCACCAAGGTCGATGACAGCCACGTCAAGGTTTCCTGGCCGGCCAAGGTGGGCCCGTCCTTCGCGCTGTCGATCCTCTCCGCCCCGGTTGCCTCGATCGTCGACCAGAAGGAAACCGAGGCGCATGCCAAGGACGGCGATTTCGGCAATGCCTGGCTGCACACGGCCTCGGCCGGCTCCGGCCCGTTCAAGATCCGCGCCTACCAGCCGCATGAGGCGCTCGTCCTCGACGCCAACGCTTCCTCGCCGACCGGCGCGCCGAAGCTGAAGGGCATTATCTTCAAGAACGTCGCCGACCCGGCCGCCCGTCGCCTGCTGATCGAGCAGGGCGACGCCGACATCGCCCGCGACCTCGGCGCCGACCAGATCGCGGCGCTGACCGGCAAGCCCGGCATCAACGTTCTGTCGGCCCCCTCGGCCGAGATCGACTACCTGGCCTTCAACGTCGCCAGCAAGGACAACCCGAATTCGAAGAACCCGGCGCTCTGGGAAGCCGCGCGCTACCTCGTCGACTATGAGGGTATCGCCAAGAACCTGCTGAAGGGCCAGTCGGCCGTGCATCAGGGCTTCATCCCGAAGGGCTTCGCCGGCTCGCTCGACGACACGCCGTTCCATCTCGACGTCGAGAAGGCGAAGGGAATCCTCAAGGCGGGCGGCATCGATGGCGGCATCACCGTCAAGCTCGACGTGATCAACCAGCCGCCCTACACCGACATCGCCCAGGCGATCCAGGCGACCTTCGCCGAGGCCGGCATCAAGCTGGAGATCCAGCCCTCCGTCGCCAGCCAGTTCTATTCGAAGATCCGCTCGCAGGGCCACGAGGCGGCGCTGCTGTTCTGGATCCCGGATTATTTCGACCCGCACTCCAACGCCTCGGCCTTCGCGCTCAATCGCGACGACGGCACCAAGACGGTGGCATGGCGCAATGGCTGGGTGATTCCGGAGCTCTCCGACAAGACCCAGGCCGCCGTCGAAGAACAGGATGCGGAGAAGCGCGCGGCGGACTATAAGGCTATTCAGCTTGAGGTTCAGCAGAAGTCGCCCTTCGTCGTCCTCCTGCAGCCGAACAACCAGATCGTGCTGCGCGACAACGTCAAGGGCTTCATCCAGGGCCTCAATGCGGATCAGGTCTATTTCGCAGGGGTCGAGAAGTAATTGACGGATTCCAGCGGCCGCCTCGCGGCCCCTGAGCTTCTTCCCCGTCGGCCACGCGGCCGGCGGGGACTTTCGTTTCTCGCGGGCCTCGCCAACTGGCTGGTGACCCTGGCGATAACCCTGCTCGGCCTGATGGTCGTGACCTTCGCGCTGGCCGAGCTTTCGCCGGCCGATCCGGCGCTGCATCTCGCCGGCGACAAGGCGAGCGAGGCGACCTATCAGGCGGCGCGCCAGTCGCTCGGCCTCGACAATCCGCTGCCGCAGCGCTTCCTTTCCTATGTCGGCAATGTCCTGACCGGCAATCTCGGCACCTCCTGGTCGACCAACCAGCCCGTCTTCACCGACATTCTCCGCGTCTTCCCGGCGACGCTGGAGCTCGCCACCGTCGCCATCCTCTTCGGCGCGCTGATCGGCGTGGCGCTCGGCGTCATCGCGGCGCTCCGGCCGCGTGGGCTGATCGACGGCCTCGTCCGCATCTTCTCGCTGATCGGCTATTCGGTGCCGATCTTCTGGCTCGGCCTCCTGTTCCTGCTGCTCTTCTATGCGCGGCTGCACTGGGCCGCGGGCCCCGGCCGGCTCAGCGACATCTACGCCTACACGATCACGCCGGTGACCGGCTTCTACCTGATCGACACCGCGCTCTGGGGCGAGGAGGGCTCGTTCGTCGACACGCTCTCGCATCTCGTGCTGCCGGCGACCGTGCTCGCCATCCATTCGCTCGCCTCGATCTCGCGGCTGACGCGGGCGAGCCTGCTCGGCGAGCGCGGCAAGGAATACGCCGTCGCCGCCCGCGCCAAGGGCGTCGGCGAGGTGCGGCTGATGCTGACGCATCTGCTCCCCAACGTCGCCGGAACCGTGCTGACGGTGATCGCGCTCGCCTATGCGACCCTGCTCGAGGGCGCGGTGCTGACCGAGACCGTGTTCGGCTGGCCGGGCCTCGGCCGCTACATGACGACGGCGATCTTCGCCTCCGACATGCCGGCCGTGCTCGGCGGCACGCTCGTCATCGGCGTCTGCTTCGTGATCGTCAACGCGATCACCGACATTCTCGCCCGCATCGTCGATCCGAGGCTGTCATGACCAATCTTCCGCTGACGGTCGCCGTCGCCCCCAACCGGATCTCGCTGGCGAAATTCGCCCGCCGTTCGCCCTCCGCCGCGATCGGCGCCGGGCTGGTGGTGCTGATCCTGCTCGTCGCGCTGTTCGCGCCCTTGCTCGCACCCTATGACCCGATCGCGCAGGACGTCGCCAACCGCCTCGCGCCGCCCTCGGCGGCGCATTGGTTCGGCACCGACAGCTTTGGCCGCGACCTGCTCTCGCGCCTGATCTACGGCACGCGGCCGACGCTGATGCTGCTCGCCATCGTAATCCTGCTGACGACGCCGATCGGCATCGCCATCGGCATCGTCGCCGGCTTCTATGGCGGCATCGTCGAGCGTATCCTGATGCGCATCACCGACATCGCCATGGCCTTCCCGAAGCTGGTGCTGGCGCTCGCCTTCGTTGCCGTGCTCGGCGCCGGCCTCGTCAATGGCGCGCTGGCGCTGGCGCTGACCGCCTGGCCCGCCTATGCGCGCCAGACCCGCGCCGAGACCGTGGCGCTGCGCAAGAGCGACTATCTCGCCGCGGCCGAGATGATGGGCATCACCGGGCCGCGCCTGCTGTTCGGCCATGTCCTGCCGCTGGTGCTCCCCGGCGCCATCGTGCGCATGGCGCTCGACCTTGGCGGCATCATCCTGATCGCGGCCGGCCTCGGCTTCCTCGGCCTCGGCGTCCGTCCGCCGACGCCGGAATGGGGCGCGATGGTCGCCGACGGCACGCAGGTGATTTTCGACCAGTGGTGGGTGGCGGCGACGCCGGGCGCGGCGATCCTCCTGACCAGCTTCGCCTTCAACCTCCTGAGCGATGGGCTCCGTGACCTGATGGACCCGCGCAATGGATGATCCGACCCTTCTCAATGTCGAGCGGCTTTCCGTCCGCTTTCCCTCTGATCGCGGCCCGGTCGAGGTCGTGCACGGCATCTCCTTTGCCATGGGCGCGGAAAAGCTCGGCCTCGTCGGCGAATCCGGCTCCGGCAAGTCGATGACGGCCCGCGCGCTGATCGGGCTGGTGGCGAAGCCCGGCCGCGTCACCGCCGACCGGCTGACGCTGGACGGCGCCGATCTCGCGGCGCTCTCGCCCCGGCAATGGAAGCACTGGCGCGGTTCGAAGATCGGCCTCGTGCTGCAGGATCCGAAATTCGCCCTCGATCCGGTGATGAGCATCGGCCGCCAGGTCGAGGAGCCGCTGAAGCTGCATACCAACGCCACCAAGGCGGAGCGGCGCGAGCGGGCGCTGACCATGCTCGAGGCCGTCGGCCTGCCGGACCCTCTGCGCGCCTATCATTCCTATCCGCACCAGCTCTCCGGCGGCATGGGCCAGCGCGTCATGCTGGCGGCGACGCTGATCGCCGAGCCGCGCCTGCTGATCGCCGACGAGCCGACCTCGGCGCTCGACCGCGACCTGCGCGACCAGGTGCTCGACCTGATGCTGAAGCTGGTCGACGAACGGCAGATGGGGCTGATCCTGATCAGCCATGATCTCGACCAGGTGGCGCGTTTCTGCGACCGGGCGCTCGTCATGTATCGCGGCGACATCGTCGATCGCCTGCCGGCGGCGGAGCTCGCGAATTCCGAGCATCCTTACACCAAGACGCTCTGGGCCTGCCGGCCGTCGCCGGAGACCTTCGGCACGCTGCTGCCGACGCTCGACCGCGTCCGTATGGAGGCCGGCGCATGAGCCTCGTCGATATCAGCGATCTCAACGTCACCTTCCGCGACCAGGACGTCGGCCGCCATATCCTGCGCGGCATCACGGTCGCGATCGGGGAGGGGGAGACGTTTGGGCTGCTCGGGCCTTCCGGCTGCGGCAAGTCCACGCTGCTGCGCGTCATCGCCGGGCTGAACCGTGACTGGCATGGCTCGATGGCTCTTCTCGGCGCGCCCGTGGCGCCGCGCCGGCGCTTCACCGGGGCGCTGCGCCGGCAGGTGCAGATGGTGTTCCAGGATCCATACGCCTCGCTGCATCCGCGCCACAGGATCGGCCGCGCGCTGCGCGAGCCGCTCGTCGTCAACGGTCTCGACAATCCCGACAAGCGTGTCGCCGAGGCACTCGCCGAAGTCGGGTTTGGCCCGGATGTCGCGGCGCGATATCCGCATCAGCTTTCCGGCGGCCAACGCCAGCGCATCGCCATCGCACGCGCCCTGCTGCTTCGGCCGAAGCTGCTGCTGCTCGACGAGCCGACCTCGGCGCTCGATATGTCCGTGCAGGCGGAAATCCTGAACCTGCTCGTCACGCTGAAGGCGCGCTTCGGCATGACTTTCGTGCTGGTCAGCCACGACCCGGACGTGATCGGCCATATGTGCGACCGCGCCGCGCGCATGGCGGAAGGGCGGATCGCCGCCACGTTCGACCGACCGGCCCTTGCCGCCGGCGCCGCCGCCGCGCGATGATCTCAGGAACATGGAGGGGAACGAATGAGCGACGAGGCCCTGCTGCAGGAACTTCTCGACCAGGAAAAGCGGCTGGTGTTCGACCGCTTCGACAACGACACGGCGATTGCGCTTGGCCAGCGCATCATCGAGCGGGCGCGGCTCGACGCGCTTTCGATCGTCGTGGAGATCGCCCGCGGCGAACAGCGGCTGTTCTACTGCGCGCTGGCCGGCACTTCCGCCGACAATGAATTCTGGGTCGCCGGCAAGACGGCGGTCGTGCGCCGCTACGGCCATTCCTCGTTCTACATGGGCCAGAAGGCGCGCGTGAAGGGCGTCGATTTCGCCACCGCGCAGCAGGTCGACCCGCACAAATATCTGCCGCATGGCGGCGCCTTCCCGATCATCGTCCGCCATGTCGGCATGGTCGGCACCGCGACGGTCTCCGGCCTGCCGCAGGCGGAGGACCATCGCCTGGTGGTGACGGTGATCGAGGAGATGCTGGCGGAGCTCCGCGACGGCGAGGCCCGCCCCGAGGTGTGGACGGCGTAGGCCCGGTACTCGCACCTTCTTTCACCTCTCCCTGAGGGTAAGCGCAGCTCCGGGTGAGGGTTTACGTCCTCTCCGGACGGTTCCCGGGATCCATGCAGCCGCGCCGACGACGAGCGGCGCGCTGCCTGAGGCACCTGCGCGGCCCCGATATGGATTCCTGCTCTCTTTCGCAGGAATGACGGATGTGTGGTGTCTAGGCTGCCGCTGTGCCCACGCAAGCCAGCTTCCCCGTCCTTTGGAAGGGGATAAGCTGTATCGGATCGGGCCGCTTCAGACGAAGTTGGCGCGGTCGGGGTGGTCGCGCAGCAGCGCCGCCTTCAGCTTCTCGATCGCCCGGCTCTCGATCTGGCGGACGCGTTCCTTGGAGATGCCCAGCGTCTCGCCGAGCGATTCCAGCGTCGCGCCTTCCTCGCGCAGCCGCCTCTCGCGCAGGATCCGCACCTCGCGGTCGGACAGCACCGCCATCGCGTCGTGCAGCCAGGTGACGCGCCGCTCGCTGTCGATGACGTCGCCGACCATCTGGTCGGGCAGGGGCGTCTCGTCGACGAGGAAGTCCTGCCGGTCGGAGCTGGCGGCCTCGGTGTCGTAGGCGGGGGCGTTGAGCGAGGTATCGGCGCTCGAGAGCCGCGCATCCATCAGCGCCACGTCATTGGTCGAGACGCCGACGGCGATGGCGATCTGCTGGTAGATCTGCTGGTTGGGGATCGGCACCGCGCCCTGCGAGAGCTTGGCCCGGAGACGGCGCAGGTTGAAGAAGAGCGCCTTCTGGGTCGAGCTGGTGCCGCCGCGCACGATCGACCAGTTGCGCAGGATGTAGTCCTGGATCGAGGCGCGGATCCACCAGGTCGCATAGGTCGAGAAGCGGACGTCGCGATCGGGCTCGAACCGGGCGGCCGCTTCCAGCAGGCCGACATGGCCCTCCTGGATCAGGTCGCTCATCGGCAGGCCGAAATGGCGGAAGCGTGAAGCGATGGCGATGACCAGCCGCATATGCGACGCGGCGAGCCGGTGCAGCGCCGCCTGATCCTTCACGTCGCGCCAACGCATGGCGAGATCTTTTTCCTCATCCCGCTCGAGATAGGGCGCCTGCATCGC
This sequence comes from Kaistia nematophila, assembly GCF_026343855.1. Classification (NCBI taxonomy): domain Bacteria; kingdom Pseudomonadati; phylum Pseudomonadota; class Alphaproteobacteria; order Hyphomicrobiales; family Kaistiaceae; genus Kaistia; species Kaistia nematophila. The sequence continues at coordinate 151,666 of NZ_JAPKNK010000010.1, forward strand.
CGCCTTGACGAATTGACGCCCAGAGATCGCCGATGTGCCCATGCGACCTGCTCCTGTCCTGGAAGGTTTCGTGCGCCCCGCTACTGACAAGACCAAGCCTACGCCGCGGTTCCGAAAAGGCGACGCACATTGGTGTGATGCAACCGTAAGAACGATGTGATGGCGACAGAGCGTCGCGGTCGCCGGGCCGCAGTCGATCCGGCGGTCCCTGAAAAGACGCATAAAAAAACGCCCGGCAAGCCGGGCGTTTTTGTCGAATTCCAAGACGGCGGGACTTATGCGGCCTCGTCGTGCTTCTCGTCGTCGCCGTCGATCTCGGCCGTGGTCTCTTCGTCGACCTTGCCGCCGCGCTTGGGGCTCTTGGCAAGGTTCTGCTCGATCTGGCGGACCGCTTCGGTCTCGGAGATCTCGTTCACGGCCGCGATCTCGCGCGACATGCGGTCGAGGGCCGCCTCATAGAGCTGGCGCTCGCTGTAGGACTGCTCCGGCTGGGTGTCCGAGCGATAGAGGTCGCGGACGACTTCGGAGATCTGGATCAGGTCGCCGGAGTTGATCTTCGCCTCGTATTCCTGGGCGCGACGGCTCCACATGGTGCGCTTGACGCGGGCGCGGCCACGGATGGTCTCGAGCGCCTTCTTGACGGTCGGTGCGTCCGAGAGCTTGCGCATGCCGACCGATCCCGCCTTCGCGACCGGGACGCGCAGCTTCATCTTGTCCTTCTCGAAGGCAATGACGAAGAGCTCAAGCTTGATGCCGGCCACTTCCTGCTCTTCGATGCCGACGATCTCGCCGACGCCATGCGCCGGATAGACGATGTGTTCGCCGGTCTTGAAATCGGAGCGCTGAGTGGTCTTCTTCAGGGTGGCCATACGCGTATCAACTCCGTTAAATTGGCGGGGCCCGGCTCGCCAAGCCAAGGGCCGGATTCGGACGAAACCCGTCTCATCCGTGGCTAAGGCAAACCCGACCGGTCCCGGAACAAGACGTTTCGGGGGCGACCCGGCCGGGGTCGCTCATCCACTGTCAGCCGATCAGGAAAACGCTCGCCCCATATGGGTTCTGTGCGCGCGCAATCAACATCGACGACGATCCATCGCCAGCGCGCCTTAATGTCGCGGCTGGACGACTTATCGCTTCAATGTTGAGGGTTGTTCACGAACAAAACACCAAAACGGTGCGGTGACGCCGTAAGTGGTTACCGACTGTATTTGTATATATATCACAAAATACCCAAAAATCAAAGCACTGCCGTCAGGGCGCGCCGGGGCGCCGCTGGGGCAGGCCGATCATCGGGTTCCGCGTCGGTCGGAGGGCGGCCGAAAGGCTGGCCCGGATCAGTCGCCTTCGCCGGGTTCGGCGGAGAACTGGGTGTCGAGCTTGTTGGCGACGCCGTCGAACTCGGCCGCTTCCGGGAGCGGGTCCTTGCGCACGGTGATGTTCGGCCACTTCTCGGCATATTCGGCGTTGAGCTTCAGCCACTTCTCGAGGCCCGGCTCGGTATCCGGCTTGATCGCCTCGGCCGGGCATTCCGGTTCGCAGACGCCGCAGTCGATGCATTCATCCGGGTGGATGACGAGCATGTTCTCGCCCTCGTAGAAGCAGTCCACCGGACACACTTCGACGCAATCCGTGTACTTGCAGCGGATGCAGTTGTCAGTCACGACATAGGGCAAGATCGTCTCCTCGGGCGAGCACGCTCCAAGCTCGCCGGCGTCGTCTGGGTAAACGCTTTAGTTGGACGGCGCAAGGATCGCGGATGCCGCAGCGCCGCTCCAAAGTCGAATGAATTTCCTCAATCTTCGTCGTCGCTTGGAAAATTCTCGCCATCGTCGTCCGAGACGGCGGAATGGAACGCGTCGAGCACCCGGCGATCACGCTTTGTCGGCCTCGGGCCGTTCCGCACCACCGGTTCGGTCAGGATCGCCGGCGGCGTCAGGTCCTCGTAGAGGCGCTGCGCCTCCGGGGCGGGACCGCGGCGCATGCCGGGGTCGAGGATCTTAACCACCCGCACCTGCCGCTCCAGAGACAGGGTGAGGACGTCGCCGGGCCGCACGAGGCGGCTCGGCGCGTCGATCTTGTCGCGATTGACCCGGACCTTGCCGCCCGTCACCAGCTTCTGGGCGATCGAGCGGCTCTTCGCGAAGCGGGCGAACCAGAGCCATTTGTCGATGCGCTGGCGTCCGGTCTCCTCGCTCATCGCCGCTCCGCGCTTGCCTCAGCCGCCGCGCTTCTTGGCTTCGAGATCCGCCTTCAACGCCGCCAGCGCCGCGAAGGGCGAGTTCGGGTCGATCGGACGCTCGCGGCGCGGCTCCTCGCGGCGGGACTGCGGCGCATTCTGGCCCTGACGGTTGTCGCCGCCCTTGCCACGGTGCTCGCCACCCTTGCCGCGATGATCATTGCCGCGATGGTCGTTGCGGTCGCCCCGCTCCGGACGCTGACCGCGCTGCTGCTGCGGGCGGCCGCCCTGGCGGCGTCCGTCGCGTTCGCCGTCCTGCTGGCGGCCACGGCCGCCGTCGCGGCCTTCCGGCTTCGCCTCGCTGGCGCCGGCTTCCGCCGGGGCGCCATGCTGCGGACGACGGTCGCGGCGATGGTCGCGCTGCTGCGGCCGGCGGTCGAAGCGGCCGGGACGCCAGACATCGATCATCTCCGGCTCGGCCGGGACGGCCGGCTCGGTGTCGCCCGTTTCGAGCGACGGCGCCTCGACGACCGGGGTCGCGTCGGCCTCCGTCGCCTCTTCGGCCGGGGCTTCCGCCGTGGTCTCGGTGACGACGGTCTCCGCCGTCTCCTCCGTCACCACCGTCTCGCCCGCCGGGGCTTCGACGGCCGCGTCGGTGGCGGTCTCGGTGGTTTCCACCGTCTCTTCCGAAACGACGGTCACGGCCGGGGCCGCTTCTTCCGCCACGGGCGCGGCCTTCGGCGGCGCCGGACGGCGATCGAGGCGATAGCCGAGCGACTTCAGCACGCCGGCGAAATCCTCGCCCGAGCAGCCGAGCAGCGAGGTCATCGCCACGGTGACGGTGAAGCCGTTGCCGTCGACGGCGCCCTCGGGCGGCACGAGATTGTCGGAGGTCGGCTTCCAGGCGATCAGCGGGCGGATGATGTCCGCGAGCCGCTCGAGGATGTCGATGCGGACGGCGCGGTTGCCGGCGATGCGATAGCCGACGACACGGTAGAGCGGGCGGGCGAAGCTCGGATCGACCGGCACCGTGGTGCGGCCGGTGGCCGAAAGCTGCGGCAGCTCGATCAGGCCCGGGGCGTCGAGGCCCTGGTTCTTCAGCGCCCAGAGCATGGCGTTCAGTGCGCTCGGGGCGGGCTTCAGCAGCGCCGGGACGTAGATGTGGTAGGCGCCGAAGCGGACGCCGAGCTTGCGCAGGCCCGAGCGGGCCTCCTGGTCGAGCGCCTTGATCTCCTCCGCGAGCTCGGAGCGCTCCAGCACGCCCTGGCCCTCGACGAGGCGGAAGGCGATGCCGCGGGCCGGACCCGAAAGCTCGACGCCGGCGAGCAGCTCGAACAGCGGCTTCAGCAGCGTCTCGATGTGGCTCTTCAGCCAGATGTCGACGCGATCCTGGACGCGCTCGCGCGCCGGGCCGGTCAGGCCCTCATCGGCGAGCAGGATCAGGCGCGGGCGCAGCGCATCGTCGGTCGCGACGATCCTTGCCACCGGCGCGCCGAGCCAGCGCAGCGTGCCGTCGGTCGACAGCAGGAATTCGGGATTGGGCGCATTGCCGATCTTCTCGGCGCGGCGTTCGATTTCGCCGGCAAGCGCCTTCTGCGCCACGGCGCCGATCGCCTTGGCGTCCGGTCCGTCGGCCTGGGGATCTGGCGTGAAGCGGAAACCCTGCAGGCTTCCGACATGCTGTCCCTCGACCAGCACATCGCCGGAGGTCGTGATTTCTGCTTCAAGCATGGCGTTTTCTCTAAGCCGCTTCATCAGTACACTTGTGCGCCGATCCACGAAACGCTGGGTGAGCCTTTCGTGGAGCGCATCGGAAAGACGATCCTCTATCGCGCGGGTGCGCTCCTGCCAATGGCGAGGATCCTTAAGCCAGTTAGGCCGGTTTGCCGCAAAGGTCCATGTCCGAATGTGCGCAATGCGGTTGGCGAGCGTATCGATATCGCCATCTGTGCGATCTGCAAAGGCGACCTGACGCTTAAACCAGTCATCCGGCACCGCCCCTTCGCGCGCGACGAAGGTGAAGATATCGCCGACCAGTTCGGCATGATTAGCCGGTGCAATGCGTCGATAATCGGGCGTCTGGCAAATATCCCACAGCAGTTCGAGCCGTTCGCGCCGGTCGGCCAGCGCCCGGATGCCGGGATCGCGGGCGAGGATTTCGAGCACCGTCACGTCTTCGGAAGGCGGCGCCTTCGACAGGCCTTCCATGCCCGGCGGCCGGTCGAGGCTGGCGCGCAGCGCGTCGATCGAACGGAAATCGAGCGCACGATTGCGCCATTGCAGCGTTCGGACCGGCATGAAGTGGTGGCTCTCGAGCGCCTCGATCAGCTCGTCCTCGAAGGGATCGACCTGGCCGGTGACGCCGAAGCTGCCGTCGCGGGTGTGGCGGCCGGCGCGGCCGGCGATCTGGCCGAGCTCGGCCGCCGTCAGCCGGCGATACTGGAACCCGTCAAACTTGCGCTCCTGCGCGAAGGCGACATGGTCGACATCGAGATTGAGGCCCATGCCGATCGCGTCGGTGGCGACGAGAAAATCGACATCGCCCGACTGATAAAGTTCGACCTGGGCGTTTCGCGTGCGCGGCGAGAGCGATCCCAGCACGACGGCGGCGCCGCCGCGCTGGCGCCGAATCAGCTCCGCCACCGCATAGACCTCGTCGGCCGAGAAGGCGACGACGGCCGAGCGGCGGGGCAGGCGGGTGATCTTCTTCGAGCCGGCATAGGTCAGCATCGACATGCGCGGCCGGGTGATCACCTCGATGCCGGGCAGCAGCTTTTCCAGGATGCCGCGCATGGTGGCGGCGCCGAGAAGCAGCGTCTCGTCGCGCCCGCGCAGATTGAGCAGCCGGTCGGTGAAGACATGGCCGCGGTCGAGATCGGCGGCGAGCTGGATCTCGTCGATCGCCACGAAGGAAACGTCTGTGTGCGAGGGCAGCGCCTCCACCGTGCAGACGCGAAAACGCGGATTGGGCGGGACGATCTTTTCCTCGCCGGTGATCAGCGCCACCGATTCCGTGCCGATGCGGGCGGCGATGCGGCCATAGACCTCGCGCGCGAGCAGGCGCAGCGGCAGGCCGATGATCCCCGAGGAATGCGCCAGCATCCGCTCGATCGCCAGATGCGTCTTGCCGGTGTTTGTCGGACCCAGGACGGCAGTGACGTTGCGCCCGCCCGCTCCGGCGCCTGGTGGTCTTGTCCGTTCATTCATATCGCGGGCAGTCTCACTTCCAGATCAACGCTTCCGAGCCTGTTCTGTATCTTATCGGCACACAAAACAGACTCGAATTCTTGCCGCAGACGGTCCCGATTAAGCTTTGGAACCTTTCTGGAACAAACGATGTCCGAATCGCTGACTCGCCGGAAATCGCGTTCTGTTCACCACCATATATGTGCCGGCCATCCGGAAGCGCCACGAAATAGTGCCGCAGCCGCCATCGCGCGGACCGGAGCGGCCCTTTCGGCGTTAACGCTTTCACCCTTGGCGCCATGCCGGCGTGGTTAGCGAAAGGTGAATGATTTCAAACCATTCCGCGCGATGCCGCTTAAGAATTCGATCGAATCCGGAACGGAGCATGGACGAATCGCTGGCGAATCGCGGTTCCCGATTCGTGCCGACTAGCGCTGGTGGGCGGTTGCCGTTCAGACCCCATCGGCAGGGCGCGCAACGGACCGGCGACAGGGGGCGTTCCGCGCGCAACCGGATTCGGGGCGTCGCGGCGTTAACGGATGGCGGCAACCATGTCGCAATTCGGGACAGGGCGAATGTATCTCGCCGACTGCCTCCTAAACGATCCTAAGGGATCGCCTCTATGCCACACGCTCTGAGGAAAGCGTAAGTCTCGTCGTAGAATTCCGGCGCGCGCGTTTTGTCCTCGGGCTCTCCTTGGGGGACAAAAATGACCATCCCCTGGCGGGCTCGTGTCAGAAGCACTCGATAGGCGTTTGCGCGATAAGTCCGACGGACCTCGTCGTTGATTCTCTGCCAAGCCGCGCCCCGGAAATTGTAGTGAGACCATCCCTGTGGGCTCTGGCGCAGGTCAGCGTCCCAGCAGACGCCGACCCAATCCAGTTCCAATCCTTGAATGTCGAACTCGGTCGCGACGTCTTCCAGGTAGTAGGAGGAGCGGACGTCGTCGTTGCCGTTCAAAAACCAGTTTTCTGGGTCAATCTTCGCCTTCACGTGCAAGCCTTCAGGCTTGAGGCGCAAGGCCCCTGACGATGCAACGAGTCCTGTTCGCTCTGTGCCACGGGCCTGAAGGCGTAGCCAACGTCTGGCCGAAGCTAGGTCGCGCGTTATGGCGAGAGGGTAATGAGTTAGCTCTGCCTTCAACGCAAAGGCGCGAGTTGAGTCGCCCTCTATGACCGCACCTACGAACTCGGAGAGCTTTTCGGCGCGATAGGAGCGCACCGAAACGGCCAAATGCAGGTCCTCGACAACGGTAGCGTTGCGTCTGCTCAGTTTTGAATTGAGATCCTGGCCCCAGCTATAGTTAGGGTGGATTATGTGGCCCGAATGATAGATATGCCAGTCGGGGAAGTGGTTCTGAAGAGCGCTGAACCATTCCACCAAGCCAGCTTCGCCAGTGTTAATCTCTTGGCCGCCGCCAATCAGGCATATGATCGTCGCCCAGTCGGTCCGGCGATCCATGACGCTGATCAAGAACTCTGGCTCTGACATGTCAAACGAGGGCATGCCTCGTTTTTGAGTCATGAATTTCTCAGCGTGCTCGCGATCCCAGGCTCGTTGGGCTTCATCAAACACGACGACGTGCTCAACGGGTGGCTTGTCGCTTCGCAGTGCCTCGTCTCTGAAGTGATGAATGTTCTGAACAAAGGAACTGACCTTTTCGAAAGCCGATTTCTTGTCCATCCGGTCGCCCCGCATGCTGGCGCGGGCGACGTCATCGCGCGCGAGCGCCTCGCGCAGGACCGTAACCAATGGTCCGTTCCCAGACAGGAAGACCGCGTGTTCCTCCGAATCGCTGTCGTTGCGAGTGGAAATGTTCAGTCCGGCCAGCGTCTTTCCGGCTCCGGGGACACCGGTTACGAAGCAAATGGCTTTACGGGAATTGGCGCGAGCCTCTTGGACAACCGCCTGCAATGCGGATGCGGTCAGTGTCAGATTCTTCGTGCCTGCGTCGGCGCGGGAAATTTCCTCGACTTTGTGACCCTGGTAGAGCGCCTGAGCGGCTTCAACAATCGTCGGAGTTGGGTGGTATCCACCTTCGGCCCAGTTGGCCATCGGTGCTTGCGGCATTTCGCCGAAGCCCTGAATAGCGTGGGGTCTAGATCGCGGATCGCCCGTCACGCTTTCAATCAGAGACGCCAAATCGCTGCCGTTGGAGAGAAGCGGGCGAGCTACCGAATCGTCGAACCAGACAACGGTGTTGACGACCGGGCTTGCGGCAGTTGCCACGACAATCGGGACAATCGGTTTGTCGTGGCTATGCTCGTGGAAGTTTTTCAAATCCAGAGCGTAGTCGAGCACCTGATCCATGGCGGCGCGATCTTGAGTTCGAGCGCCGACCTTGTACTCGATGAGAAAAATGACGTTCGCACTGTGAACGATCGCGTCTACTCTTTTTCCCATTCGTGGGATCGCAAATTCGAAGAATACGTCGCCGTCGCTGAGCGTCAGCATCCCCAACTGCTGCTTCAGCTGGCTGATCTGGCAGACCCAGGCGTTCGTTTGCTGGATCTCTAGGCTGAAATGATGCGCCTTGGTGAGGGTGCCTAAGATTGATTCGCTAGAATCGGTCAGAAACTCGCGGATGGATTTCTGATAGTAGGCTCTACGCAGCATTGGCTGTTCGCTATTGTCGAATGGAATGCAACGAACCATTCGACAACAGGCGTGACAAATGGCTTAAGCCATCCGTCATATGGATGAAAGCATAACGATCTATTAGTCGTTCGGCTTACTTATCTCCGGCTTTAAGAGCGCTGGGCAGGACTTGGCCCAATCCCCTCACTCCGCCGAGGCGCGCTGGGTCTCGGCTTCGCCGACGAAGCGGGAGGCGTGGATCGTCAGCATGCCGACCTCGGTGCCGATCTGCATCCGGTAGGGCATCATCACGCCGAGCGCCTCGACCGGCGCCAGCCAGACCTCGAGCGCCTTGTTGTTTTCCATGTATTCGATCGCCTCGCGCGTCGGCCGATGGCCGGCGACGGGGACGTAGCGCGCGCCGCAGACGACGACCGAGCCCTTGTAGGAGCCGTTCAGGCCGTCGACCTCGGCCGTGCCCTTGTAATAGAGCTTGACGTCGAAGCGCTGCCAGCCGTCGAAGACGGGAACCGTGCGGTTGCAGGCGGCCGTCATGTTGCCCTTGGGCAGCGGCACGATCATCGCGCTCAGGGGATCGAAGATGTTGCGCTTGTGCTGTGGCAAGAGCGGCACGCGGTCGGCCTTCTTGGCGAGCGGCGGCAGGGCGGCGACCTGGACGATGTTGCCGGCGTTCATCTGCATCGAGACGCTGCTGTTGCGCTGGCCGCTCTCGCTGGTGTCGAGCAGGTAGGCGGCCGGCAGGACGCGCGAGCCGACGATGCTGCCGCTGCTCTTCAGGAAGCCCTTGCCGTCGGAGACGAAGCGGGTGACGCCGCTGGTCGTGCCGCGCACCGTGATGGTGTAGCCCTTGCCGTCGAAAACCGTGTCGAGGGCGAAACGGCCGATGGTGATGCCGCCGAGCAGGATGGTATAGCTGGCGTCGACCTTGCCGGATTGCGGGCCGGCAGGCGCGGCCTGGGCGATCGGCGCGACCGAAGTCGTGGGCGCGGCGGCGAGGAGGGCCGGCAGGACAAGGGCGCGGAGGATGCGGAGCGGTCGCATGAAAAGGGTTCCGTCGAAGGAGCGGCCAAGGCCGATTCCCGTCCCGGGATCGGCTCCAGCTTCGTGGTCGTGATGATGCCCCCAAATCACATCGTGCGATTCTAGGTGATTTGCCCCGCCTTCGTCACTAGTCATCCCGCGCTGAATGCTTGACGGGCGAAGCTTCGGCCACTATGAGAAGGCCCACTTTCCGATACCCCTGCTGCGATCGAGGCCGAGACCGGCGCGTTGCGGCGGAATAGAAGGATTTTTGTTATGTCCCGTGTCTGCGAGTTGACCGGCAAGGCCGTTATGACCGGCAACACCGTCAGCCATGCCAACAACAAGGCCCGTCGCCGCTATCTGCCGAACCTCGTCAACGTGACGCTGATCAGCGACGCGCTCGGCCGCAGCTTCAAGCTGCGCGTTTCGGCTCACGGCCTGCGCTCGGTCGAGCACCGTGGCGGTCTCGACGCCTTCCTCGCCAAGGCCAGCGCTTCGGAGCTGTCCGATCGCGCCCTGACGCTGAAGCGTGCCATCGCCAAGAAGCTCGAACTCGACGGCGCTGCCGCCGCCTGAGGCTTTGATGATCAAGCCGGGTCACATCCTAGCGGCCGCCTTCATGGCGGCCGTTGTCGTTCTGTCGAATATCCTCGTCCAGTACCCGGTCGAGGCGACGGTGGGCCGACTCCAGCTCGCGGATCTCCTGACCTGGGGGGCGTTCACCTATCCGTTCGCCTTCTTCGTCAGCGACCTGACCAATCGCCGCTACGGCCCGCGCGTCGCGCGGCTGGTGGTGCTGGTCGGCTTCGTCTGCGCCGTCATCGTCTCGTTCAAGCTGGCGACGCCGCGTCTCGCGATCGCCTCGGGCACGGCCTATCTGGTGGGCCAGCTGCTCGACATCAGCCTGTTCGCGCGGCTGCGTCGGCAGGCCTGGTGGCGGGCGCCGCTGGCGGCCTCGGTCGTCGGCTCGGTGATCGACACCGCGATCTTCTTCACGCTCGCCTTTGCCCCGCTTGCGGCTTTCCTCGGCCCCAACGACGCCTTCGCGCTCGAATCGGCGCCGCTGCTCGGCGTGCTGTCGATCGCTGGGGCGCGCTGGATGTCTTGGGCGCTGGGCGACCTGACGGTGAAGCTCTGCGCGGCGTTGCTGCTGCTCGCGCCCTATCGCGCGCTGATGCGCTTCGTGCTCGCCTTCCCCGAGCCGCAGCGCAGCCCGGCCTGAGCTGTCGCCTCCCTTTCGAGAAATGAAGAGCCCCGCAATTCGCGGGGCTTTTCTTTTTTGGGCTCAGTTCGCGGCCTGGAAGCGGATTTCGCCCTGGTTCAGGAAGCAGGTCTTGTCGAACAGCGCGAGATCGAGCGGATTGGGCAGGCGGACGTCATCGAGGTCCGGAAACGGCTTCTCCGCCGGATCGTAGGCGCGGTCGATCTGGGCGATGAAGACCAGGATCAGCCCGCGCTCGCGGGCAAACGACCGCAGCGCCCGGACCTGCGTCATCAGGTCGGGATTGTCGCGCCGCTGGTCGAGCAGTTGCAGATAGTCGATGACGGCGAGCGTGCCGCGCGGCGCGGCGGAGAGCTCCGCCATGATGTAGCCGGCATGGATGGCGTCGGAGGCGTCGAAGGCGAAGCGACCATCGGCGAGCATCGCCTCGGCGCCGATCGCCCGCAGCCGGTCGGCGATCTCGGCGCCGGTATATTCCAGTGTGAAGAGCCGGCCGGGATGGCCCGCCTTCACCGCCTCGGCGGCGAGCGCGAGGCTCATCAGCGTTTTGCCCTGGCGCGGGCGGGCGCCGACCAGGACGAGGTCGCCGGGCACGAGCCGGGCGAACAGCCTCGCCGCCGGCGAGCGCGCGGCGGCCCTTGCCGCGAGCAGGCTCCAGGCGTCGAAGCCCTCGCCGGCGGCAATCCGGTCGAGCGCCGCGTGCAGCGGAATGCCCTCCCGGCGGGAGAGCAGCCTGGCGTTTCGCTTCAGCTGGTGGATGGGCGCGGAAAATCGCATGGCGCAAACCTCCTGATGCGAGCCGGAATCGCAACCCCTCCTTATGCGCGCGCTCGAACAGTCGGTTCGACGGGGATCTCAGGCGCCCTGCATGAAAGATGCTGTCCCGATGGAGGGGGGAGGCGCGGGCCGCGCCGGAATCGCAGCATAGCCGATGCCGCGCCGGCCGGAAACCGGACGCCGTTGGTCGCCGGGAAAAACGGGTCAGTTGACCGCGGTGCCCGCCGAGCTGCCCGGGCCCTGCCAGATGAATTCGAGGATCAGCGTCCGCTGCAGGATGCTGAGATTGTCGTCCGACACCAGCGTGATGCGGGCGCGGCCCTCTTCGTCGGTGGTGACGGCGAGGCCTTCCATGTTGTCGATCTGGTTCAGCATGTCGGCCTGCATCACCACCGGGCCGTCGACGAGCGCGCCGGGGCGGATGCTGTCGCCGGGGATGCGGCGCAGCCGCATGCCGACGCCGAAGGGCATGATGACCCGCCGCTCCAGCAGCAGCAGGTCGCCATTCGGCAGGAAGGCGCCGTCGGTGACGTCGAAATCGTCGCTGCGGACGACGCTGAAGGCGCCGGCGAGCGGGCCGCGCACGATCCAGGAGCGATGATTGCCCTTCCTGTCGAGCGAGCGCTCCGAGACCAGCACGGGCGAACCCGCCAGCGGTCCCTCTGCGGGCGCCAGCGCCACCGTCTCGAGGCCGCGATTCTTGACCAGCCCGGTTGCCGAGCGTGGCAGCTTCACCGGCTCGGGCCTCGCCAGAGACAGGTCCGGATTGGCGCGGTAGAGCCGCAGTTCGTTGGTCTGCTCGAACGAGACATAGGCCGCTTCCCGGCCGTCGATCGTCGTCAGCCGCAAGCCTTCCGCGTCGGCGTTGCGCTTGGCGCCGAGCGGGTTGCCCTTGCCGTTCAGCATCGGCGCCCATTCGGCGTCGCGGATGCCGACCAGCCGGCCTTCCTCGCGCTCCAGCGTGCCGCGGAACCAGTAGCCATTGTCGGAGATCGCCACGAAGCTCTTGCCGTCGGGCCTGAAATCGATGCCGGAGAGGCCGCCGAAGGCGCGGTTGGTCGAGTTCAGCGTCAGCCCGCCGGCGAATTCGAACTCGCCGAAGCGGGTCTGGCTGCGGCCGATCAGGAAATAGTCGATCCGCGCCGTGCGGACCGGCTCCGGCGCGAAGCCGGCGGCCAGTGCGATGCCGGCCGATCCGGCCAGGATCATCGCACAGACGGCCGCCAGCGCCTTCTTCATCGCGTTCCGGTCCGCCGTCTCGGCGCGGCGCGGCGCACCGGCGTCTGGTGCTCGTCGAAGAGCTCGGCCAGCTTCTCGGTCATCGCGCCGGCCAGTTCCTCGGCGTCGACGATGGTGACGGCGCGGCGGTAGTAGCGCGTCACGTCATGGCCGATGCCGATGGCGATCAGCTCGACCGGCGAACGGTTCTCGATCTCGTCGATGACGAAGCGCAGGTGGCGTTCGAGATAGTTGCCGGTGTTGACCGACAGGGTCGAATCGTCGACCGGCGCGCCGTCCGAGATCATCATCAGGATCTTGCGCTGCTCCGGCCGCGCCAGCAGGCGCTGATGCGCCCAGTCGAGCGCCTCGCCGTCGATGTTCTCCTTGAGCAGGCCTTCGCGCATCATCAGGCCGAGATTGCGCCGCGCGCGCCGCCATGGGGCGTCGGCCGCCTTGTAGATGATGTGGCGGAGATCGTTGAGGCGGCCCGGCGCCGCGGGCTTGCCAGCCTGCAGCCACGCCTCGCGCGACTGGCCGCCCTTCCAGGCGCGCGTCGTGAAGCCGAGGATCTCGACCTTGACGCCGCAGCGCTCCAGCGTCCGCGCCAGGATGTCGGCGCAGGTGGCGGCGACCGTGATCGGCCGTCCGCGCATCGAGCCGGAATTGTCGAGCAGCAGCGTCACCACCGTGTCGCGGAAGTTCGTGTCCTTCTCGATCTTGAACGAGAGCGGCTGCATGGGGTCGGTGACGACGCGGTGCAGCCGCGCCGGATCCAGCATTCCCTCCTCGCGATCAAAATCCCAGGAGCGGTTCTGCTGCGCCATCAGCCGGCGCTGCAGGCGGTTCGCCAGGCGGCCGACCGCGCCCTGCAGGTTGGCGAGTTGCTTGTCGAGGAAGCCGCGCAGCCGGTCGAGCTCGGCCGGATCGCAGAGATCCTCGGCCTTGATCGTCTCGTCGAAGCGGGTGGTGAAAGCCTTGTAGTCGACGGTCGGCCAGGCGTTGGAGAAGGGGCTGTCCTGCCGCTTCGCCTCGCCCGCGTCGCGCGCGTCCTCGACGTCCTCGCCGTCGGAATCGTCCTCGGCGCCGGCTTCGGTCGTCTCGGTCTCGCCGGCCTCGGCCTCGTCGCCCGTCGTCTCGGCTTCTTCGGCGGCGTCGCTGTCGGCCTGATCGGCCTGGTCGGACGCGTCGTCCTTCTCGGAGCCCGAATCCTCGGAGGCGTCGTCGCCCTGGTCCTCGTTGTCGTCGTTCTCGCCCTTGCCGAGTTCCTCGGCCATGTCGAGCGAGGCGAGCAGCGAGCGCACGGCGGAGGCGAACTGCTTCTGGTCGCCGAGCGCGGTGGAGAGGCGGTCGAGATTGGCGCCGGCCTTCTCCTCGATCCAGTCGCGCCAGAGGTCGACGATCTTCTCGGCCGAATGGGGCGGCTTCTGCCCGGTCAGCTTCTCGCGCACGAGCAGGGAGACCGCGTCTTCCAGCGGCGCTTCCGACTGCTCGGTGATCTCGTGGAAATTGCCGCGGTGATAGCGGTCCTCGAGCATGGCGGCGAGGTTGCCGGCGACGCCCTCCATCCGCCGCGCGCCGATCGCCTCGACGCGCGCCTGCTCGACCGCGTCGAAGATGGCGCGGGCGTTCTTGCCCTCGGGCGCCACGGCGCGGTGGATCGCCTCGTCATGGCAGGCGAGCCGCAGCGCCATGGAATCGCCGAGGCCGCGCGTGACGGCGATCTCGGCGGCGGTGGGCTTGCGGGCCGGCTCCGGCAGGCGGGCGCGCAGGCCCGTCAGGATCGGCCGGTCGTTGGAGAACGAGACTTCCAGCTCCGGCTTGCCGGAAATGGCGCGCACGCAGCCGGCGACCGCGCGCTTGAACGGCTCGGTCGCCGCCTCGCCGGGCTTCTGTCTCGGGTCGCTGTTGCTGCCGCTCATCTTCGCTTCCTTCTCCCTCGCCCGCCTTTCGCGAGGGAGGGGAGTGGGGGTCTCGGGTGCCGGTAGCGGCGCCGGACCGCGCTGATCTTACGCGCAGATCCGGGCCGAGGGCTATGGACCGAACGGGCGAGGGGGCCGGCACGAATGTGCGAGCCCCGCCTGTCCTTCACCCGCGCCGTCGGCGCGGGCCAGGGGCTCGCCTCAGCTCAGAACCACGTTCGCGGCCGACTCGACCAGCTCTTCGCCAAAGGCGCGCTGGTAGAATTCCGCCACCAGCGAACGCTCGAGCTCATCGCACTTGTTCAGGAAGGTGACGCGGAACGCGAAGCCGATGTCGCCGAAGATTTCGGCGTTCTCGGCCCAGGTGATGACCGTGCGCGGGCTCATGACGGTCGACAGGTCGCCGTTGATGAAGGCCGAGCGGGTCATGTCGGCGAGGCGGACCATGCGGCCGACGATGGCGCGGCCCTTCGGATCGGCGAAGTGCTTCGCCTTCGAGACGACGATGCCGACCTCGTTGTCGTGCGGCAGGTAGTTCAGCGTGGTGACGATGGACCAGCGGTCCATCTGCGCCTGGTTGATCTGCTGCGTGCCGTGATAGAGGCCGGACGTATCGCCGAGGCCGACCGTGTTGGCGGTGGCGAACAGGCGGAAGGCGGGGTGCGGGCGGATGACGCGGTTCTGGTCGAGCAGCGTCAGGCGGCCGGAGGATTCGAGCACGCGCTGGATCACGAACATCACGTCCGGGCGGCCGGCGTCATATTCGTCGAAGACGAGCGCGATGTTGTGCTGGTAGGCCCAGGGCAGGATGCCGTCGCGGAATTCCGTGACCTGCAGGCCGTCCTTGATGACGATGGCGTCCTTGCCGATCAGGTCGATACGGCTGATGTGGCTGTCGAGATTGACGCGGACCGCCGGCCAGTTGAGGCGCGCCGCCACCTGCTCGATATGGGTCGACTTGCCGGTGCCGTGATAGCCGGTGACCATGACGCGGCGGTTGCGGGCGAAGCCGGCCAGGATGGCGAGCGTGGTGGTGCGGTCGAACAGGTAGTCCGGATCGGCGTCCGGCACGTGCTCGTTCGGCTCGGAATAGGCGGGCACCTGCATGTCGGAATCGATGCCGAAGACGTCCCGGACGGAAATCGTCGTATCGGGCAGGGCGGTGCGATCAGTCGTCGTCTCAGTCATGTCTGCTCCGTCGCATCCAGCGGACGCTTGCGGTCGGGTTCAAGGCGGGAGGGCCAAACTCAAAGTCTCCCGCGGGCGCGGGCGGTGGGTGCGCTTCTTCTAGCAGAAGCCGGCCGCCTTGAGAAAGTTATATGCCTGAATGATTTCCGCCAGCTTGTCCTCGTAGCTGCGGTCGCCGCCATTGGCGTCGGGGTGGTAGATCTTCACCAGCGACTTGTAGCGCGACTTGATCTCGACGCTGGTCTCGGTGCCGTTCAGCTCCAGCGTATCGAAGGACTTGCGCTCCAGCGTCTTGATGTGGCGCTTCGGCTTCTCCGGCTCGCGGGCGCGGCCGGCGGTGCCGTCGAACATGTCGAACGGGTCCTGCACGCCGCCGCTCCAGTCGCGGGTGGCATGGCTGCGGACGCGCTCGCGCTGCTCGCCGGCGCTGTTGACGCCCATCGTCCAGGTCGGGCGATGGCCGGTCAGCGAATCCTTCTGGTAGGCGGCGATGTCGTCGTCGCCCATGCCGGAGAAGTAGTTGTAGCTCTTGTTGTAGAGGCGCACGTGGTCGATGCAGAAATGGTGGAACTGGCCTTCGCGGTTCCGCCCCTTCGGCGCCTTGTGCGTGCCTTCGGCTTCGCAGCCCGCCCAGGCGCAGCGCTGCGCGGCCGGTCTTGCAGCCGTCTTTCCGGACGCCGGTTTGATCCGGATCCCGTCGAACAATTTTGAATCGAGCTTCATCATGCGATTATGGTAGCCACCCCGTCGACGGACAAGGCGATGTTTCGCCGGAGTGACGGAGGTTTCTCAATGAACACGAAAGAGCGGATTATGTCGGCGCTGGCAAGCGCCCTGTCGCCGCAGAGCCTAGATGTGATCGACGAGTCGCATTTGCACAAGGGTCATGCCGGGCACCGCGAGGAAGGCGAAACGCATTTTCGCGTGAGGATCACGGCTGAGGCGTTCCGCGGCAAGAGCCGCGTCGATATCCACCGGACCATCAACGCCATCCTCGCCGACGAGCTCGCCGCCGGCGTCCACGCCCTCGCCATCCAGGCCAAGGCGCCGGACTAGCCTTCCGTTGTCCACCTTCGCCGGCTAGTAGCCGCCGCTGTAGGCCCGCCGGTTGCTGGCCCGCCGTTCGCTGGCCGCAGGGCGGCTGAGGTTGTTGGCCGGCCGCCGTCTTTTTGCGCCGGCCCCGTCCCACGCTCCGCCGTCATCCCGGGCGAAGACCCGGGACCCATCCAGCCGCGAGGCCGGGAAGGCGAAACGCCCAACGCCTCGGCGGCATGGATTCCTGCTTTCGCAGGAATGACGGCGAGGGTGGGGGAGGCGGCGAGGGTGGATCCAAAAGGCGCCGAACGTGTCGGTGGGTCGGCCAGGAAGTCCCTCACCCAACCCTTTCCCGCAGGCAGGCGAGGGCTTTTCGACGGCGGTCGTCATCGATGTGGAGCTTCGCCGCCACACGCTCGAGCGCGCTCCCTCTCCCGCGTGGGAGAGGGGTGGATTGATGGGCTTACGACGGCTGGCGCTTCTTGAACTTGTCCCAGAAGCTCGGCTTCTTCTCGACCGGGGCCGGGCCATAGGCATCGGCGGCCGGGTCGGCCGTCATCCGGATCGGGGAGGGCACCGGCAGCGGCATTTCGGGCGCCGGGACGCCGTCGATCGCCATCGAGGCTGCATTGGCGGCCGTGGCAGCCGGGTCGGCGACCGGGGTGTAGGCAGCCGGAGCCGAGGCGACTGCCTCGGCGTCGGCGGAAGCCTGGCGGGCGGCGACGTCGGCCGCGGCCTTCGAGGCGGCGACCTGATCCTGGCCGTCGAGCTTGGCGGCGGTTGCGAGGAAGATCTGCTGGTCCTTCGCCTGCTTCTGCTTCACCGCGGCGTCGAGCCATTCCGGCACGCGCATGCTGGCGGGGCAGGCGGCCGAGGCGTTCAAGGCAGCGCCACCGGTATCGACGTCGAACACGTAGCGCTTGTCGCATACGCCGACGACGGGCGGCTTGCGCGTCACCTCGAAATGGTCGTTGCCTTCCTTCAGCATCCGCCAGAACGGCATGTTCGGGTCGTTGCGATGGCGGGCCATGTTCTCGGCCGTCATGCGGAACGGATAGAGGTGGACCTCGAAGGCGCGCTGGCCGCCGATGAAGGCGTCGCGGGCGAGCCAGTAGATCTCGCCGGCGGATTCGTCCGTCATCGAGTAGCAGCCGGCCGACGAGCAGGCGCCATGCACCATCAGGCTGTTGCCGGTGCGGCCCCAGGCGTCGTCATAGGCGTTCGGGAAGCCGATGTTGAACGACAGGTAGTATTTGGAGTTCGGGTTCATCTGGCCGGGCTTGACCGTGTAGAACCCTTCCGGCGCCTGGCGGTCGCCCTCCTTGACCTTCGGGCCGAGCTTGCCGGACCATTTGCAGATTTCGTAGGTCTTCAACAGGCCATAGGTGCCGTCGCGGCGCTGCTTCCAGACCTCGAACTCGGACGTTTCCTTGAAGGAGCGGATATAGACCGGCGCCTTCGGGTCCATGTTCAGCTGCTCCATCTTCGCCTTCAGCTTGGCGGGGAGCGGCTTCAGATGCTTGGGAGTGCCGTCCTGGCAGGCGGCAAGCGCCAGGCCCACCGCGATGAGCAGCGCGGCCTTGCGAAGGCGGGAGAAAAACGCGGAACCTGGCATGAACACCCCTGCGGGGCTCCGCTGCCCTCAGGCGATGCGACCCCGTCCCGTCTCTGCACGACCGCGCGCCTTCCCCAGGATCCTTCCCGAAGGGGACGCGCGGACCGAATCAGCTACTCGTTAGACGTGAAGACGGGCAGAATCGTGTCAAAGCGACCGGCCGATCGCAAGGAACTTCTCGCGACGCTGGCGCTTGATGTCCGCTTCCGACTGGCCCTCGAACGAGGCCAGCGCGTGCTCGATCGCGTTGCCGGCGGCGTCGATCGCCGCTTCGGGATCGCGATGCGCGCCGCCCATCGGCTCGGCGACGACCTCGTCGATGACGCCGAAGCGGAACAGGTCCTGCGCGGTGATCTTCATGTTGGTTGCCGCGTCCTGAGCGCGGCTGCCGTCGCGCCAGAGGATCGAGGCGGCGCCTTCCGGCGAGATCACGCTGTAGATCGAGTGCTCCATCATCAGCACGCGATTCGCGGTGGCGATCGCGATCGCGCCGCCGGAGCCGCCTTCGCCGATGATCAGGGAGACGTTCGGCGTGCCGAGGCCGAGCGCCGCCTCGGTCGAGCGCGCGATCGCCTCGGCCTGACCGCGTTCCTCGGCGTCGATGCCGGGATAGGCGCCGGCGGTGTCGACCAGCGCGATCACCGGCAGCGAGAAGCGCTCGGCCAGTTCCATGATGCGCACGGCCTTGCGATAGCCCTCGGGCCGGGCCATGCCGAAATTGTGGCGCAGCCGCGTCTCGGTGTCATGGCCCTTTTCCTGGCCCATGACGGCGACCGGGCGGCCGCGGAAGCGGCCGAAGCCCGCGATGATCGCCTGGTCCTCGGCGAACTTGCGATCGCCGGCGAGCGGCGTGAAGTCGGTGATCAGCCGCTTGGCGTATTCGACGAAATGCGGCCGGTCGGGATGGCGCGCCACCTGGGTCTTCTGCCAGGGCGTCAGCTTCGCGTAGATCTCGGCGAGGGCCTGGCCGGCCTTCGCCTCAAGCCGCGAGATCTCGTCGCCGACAGCGACGGCATCGCCCTTCTCGGCCATGGCGCGGAGTTCCTGCACCTTGCCCTGGAGATCGGCGACGGGTTTTTCGAATTCAAGAAAGGTTCGCATCCAGACCTTCAAGCCGTACAAACATGGCTATATGCGGGCGGCCGGACAGACCTCCCTGAAAGTGGCCGCACACTGGCCGTTAGCCCCGGCGGTGTCAAGCTGACGCGCGCGGCGCACGAGGAAGTTACGACTTCGCCAGCGGGTGATGCTCGGCGACGAGCGCCCGAAGCCGCTCCTCCAGCACATGGGTATAGATCTGCGTGGTTGAAATATCCGCATGCCCCAATAATTGCTGGACGATGCGCAAATCGGCGCCGTTCTGCAGCAGGTGGCTGGCGAAGGCGTGGCGCAGGACATGCGGCGACACGCGGGCCGAGGCGATGCCGGCGGCGGCGGCGAGCTCCTTCAGGTCGCGGGCGAAGGCCTGGCGGGTCAGCGTGCCGCTTTCGCCGAAGGAAGGAAACAGCCACTGGCCGCTCGGCGCCTTGCCCTCGTGCTCGGCGCGCAGCGCCACGTAGCGGGAGATCGCCTCCCGGGCGCGCGCCGTCAGCGGCACCATGCGCTCCTTGTTGCCCTTGCCGCGCACCATCAGCGCCCTGAGGTCGGCGCGCGCCGCCGAGGCGGGCAGCGCCACCAGCTCGGAGACGCGCATGCCCGAGGCATAGAGCGTCTCCAGCAGCGCGGCGAGGCGGGCGGCGCGCAGCTGCGCGGCCGGCGTCTTCGCCAGCGACACGGCGCCTTCCGCCGTTTCCAGCAGCCGGTCGACCTCGGCCTCCGACAGCACCTTCGGGATCGGAACCTTGCGCTTCGGTCCCTCGACGATGCCGGACGGGTCGTCGCCGCGCACGCCCTCGGCGAACAGGAAGCGGTGCAACTGGCGCAGCGCCGAGAGCCGGCGCGCGGCGGAAGAGGCGGCGAAGCCACGCACCTCGAGATCGACCAGATAGGCGCGCACGTCGGCGAGCGCCGCGCGCTCGAAGTCGAGCCCGTGGCCGACGAGGAAATCGGCATAATCCTCGAGATCGCGGCGATAGGAGCTGAGCGTATGCGGCGAGGCGCCGCGCTCGGCGCTCATCATCTCCAGGAAGGCCTCGAGATGGTGCATTCCGGCGAGCGAACGCCCGCCTTTCGACTTCGCCGTCATCATTGTTCCTGCAGCAGCCTGTCGGTCGGGACCCGCACGGTGATCTCGCGCGGCGTCGGCTGCACGAAGGTTGCGAGCGCGAACACGGCAGCGTAGCCGGCGAGCGCAAGCAGGATGCAGGCGATGATGAAGCGCGACAGTGTCGGCATGAACCGGCCACGGACCTCGGGACGACGTTAAGAGGTTATGGTCATGGCGGGGTGGGTCTGGCAAGGGCGGGCGACGGCCGCAGCCGCGCCGAATTGGCCTTCCGTCACGTCGTCCCGGTCGATTCCGGCGCCTCTTCGGCCTCTCTCCCCATTGCCGGCGGCCGGAATGCTTGACAGCGTCGCCCGGGTCCGGTTCTACCTCGGCAGAGGCTGGACGAGGAGCTGCGGAACCATGATCGAGAGCATCGTTCCAGAACATGAGAGCACCGCGCCGGAGGCGACGCTGGTCCGCCTTCTGGGCCCGCGCGCCATCGTTCTGGTCGGCCTGATGGGCGCCGGCAAGACCTCGGTCGGCAAGCGCATCGCCGCCAAGCTGCACCTGCCCTTCGTCGACGCCGACGCCGAGATCGAGAAGGCGGCCGACGCGACCATTCCCGAAATCTTCGCCCAGCATGGCGAGGCCTATTTTCGCGACGGCGAGCGGCGGGTGATCCGTCGCCTGCTCGACGGCAATCCGAAGGTGCTCGCCACCGGCGGCGGCGCCTTCATGAACGACGAGACCCGCGCTGCGATCCTCGAGGGCGCGGTTTCGATCTGGCTGCGCGCCGAGCTCGACGTGCTGATGGCGCGGGTGCGCAAGCGGGCCAACCGGCCGCTGCTGCAGAACCCCGATCCCGAGGGCACGATGCGCCGCCTGATGGCAGAGCGCGACCCCGTCTATTCCGAGGCGAACGTCCACATCCTGTCGCGCGACGTGACGCATGAGATCGTCGCCGACGAAACCATTGAAGCTCTGCTCGCCTTCCTGGCGGCGGAGACCCCTGCGCAAGAAAGCTGACTGCACGATGATTTCCGCCGAAGCCTCAGCCACCACCTCGGTCCGCGTTGCGCTCGGCGACCGCGCCTATGACATCCTGATCGGCCGCGGCCTGATCGCCGAAGCCGGCCGCGCGATCGCCGAACGCCTGCCCAGGGTGCGGGCCGCGATCGTGACCGACGAGACGGTGGGCGGGCTGCATCTGGCGGCGCTCACCGCCTCGCTCGACGCCGCCGGCATCGAGAGCGTGCCGATCGTGGTCGCTCCCGGCGAAGGCTCGAAGAACTTCGCGACGCTCGAAACCGTCGTCCGCGCCATTTTGGCCGCGCGGCTGGAGCGCGGCGACATCGTCGTCGCCTTCGGTGGCGGTGTCGTTGGCGACCTGACCGGCTTCGCGGCGGCGATCACCCGGCGCGGCATGCGCTTCGTCCAGATCCCGACCTCGCTGCTCGCGCAGGTCGACAGCTCCGTCGGCGGCAAAACCGGCATCAATACCGCCGAGGGCAAGAACCTCGTCGGCAGCTTCCACCAGCCCGATCTCGTCATCGCCGACACCGGCATCCTCGACACGCTCTCCCCGCGCGAATTCCGCGCCGGCTATGCCGAGGTCGCCAAATACGGCCTGATCGACGATCCGGCCTTCTTCGCCTGGCTGGAGCAGAACTGGCAGGGCATCCTTTCCGGCGGGCCGGAGCGCGAGCATGCGGTGGCGACGAGCTGCCGGGCCAAGGCCAAGGTGGTCGCCGCCGACGAGCACGAGACGGGCGAGCGGGCGCTGCTCAATCTCGGCCACACCTTCGGACATGCGCTGGAATCGGCCACCGGCTATTCGCAGCGCCTCGTGCATGGCGAGGGCGTCGCGATCGGCATGGTGCTGGCGCACGAATTCTCCGCCCGCATGAATCTCTGCTCGCCGGATGACGGCATCCGCGTCGAGGCGCATCTGAAGGCGGTCGGCCTCCCGACCCGGCTTTCCGACGTGCCGGGCGGGTTGCCCGATGCGCAGGATCTGATGAAGCGGATCGCCCAGGACAAGAAGGTGTCGCGCGGCACGCTGACATTCATCCTGACTCACGGCGTCGGCAAGGCCTTCATCGCCAAGGACGTGCCCCCGGCCGCCGTCGAGGCCTTCCTGAACGACAAGCTGGCGGGCTGAGGCGCCATCGCAGCCCCCGGAAACGGGGGCTTACTTTTGGCCGCGATGTTCTAGACTGCGGATGCGAGCCATGCCGGCGGATGCCGATCCGCCGGCCCCCTCGCGCGGAGACGGCCCGTGTTTGACATCCTCGAAACGTTCGGCGGCTGGTACGACCTGCCGGCCCATATCGGCTATCTGCTGTTCGCGGTCTCGATGTTCCTGACGAACATCTTCTGGCTGCGCATCCTGCTGATCGTCTCGCTGGCGTTCCAGATCGTCTATTTCACCATGGCGGGCGGCGCGCTCTATACCGGCATCGGCTGGAACATCGTCTTCATCCTGATCAACGCCTATCGCCTCGTCTCGCTGATGCAGGCGCGCCGTCGGCTCGGCAAGGCGACCGGCGGCCATCTTCTCGGCGCCGGCGCCGACGAGGTGGTGATCGACGCGGCCAACAGCCTGGACGACACCCAGATCGAAGAGCTGATCCGCCTCGGTGAGGTCTACGACCTCGCGCCCGGCGCGCCGCTCACGACCGAAGGGGAGCCGGTCGACTGGTTCTATCTCGTCACGGCCGGCCATGCCGTCGTCATGGTCGATGACGCCGAGGTCGCCCGCATCCATCCGGGCGAGTTCGTCGGTGAGATCTCCTTCCTGACCGGCATCGCGGCGACGGCGACGGTTCGCGCCTCCGAGCGGCTGACAGTGATCGCGCTCGACCGCGAAAAGCTCGCCCGCGCCTGCGCCGAGGATGCGCGGCTCTCGGCCGCCGTCCACCAGGTCATCGGCAACGCGCTCGCCCGCAAACTCGTCGTCGCCAACCAGCGCCGCGCAACGAAGACGCCCCAGCCGGCTTAGTTTTCGAAGCGACCAGGGCGGCGATGTCGGGAAAACCCTCACCCCGACCCTCTCCCGCGAGCGGGAGAGGGGGCTCGCCTGCGCCTTTGACAGCTATGGCTCCACGTCGATGACGGCCGCCGGCAGAAAGCCCTCGCCCGCTTGCGGGAGAAGGTAGGGTGAGGGTCTTGCTCGCACTTGTGGTTCGCCGTCACCCCATCCTCGCCGTCATTCCGCGAAAGCAGGAATCCATGCCGCCGAGGCATGGGTCATTTCGGCTCCCGATGTCGCGGCTGAATGGATCCCGGCGCGGGGGCTGGGATGACGGCAGAGCGTGGGCGGAGGTTCGCGCCAGCAGGCGGAATCCGGCCAGCAAAAAGCCCGGCACGTCGCCGTGCCGGGCTTTTTCATTCAGGACCTGTGGGCCGCCTCAGGCGAGCTTGCCGTGGCAGTGCTTGAACTTCTTGCCCGAGCCGCAGGGGCAGGGGGCGTTGCGCTGCAGGCGGCTCCAGGTCGACGGGTCGTTCGGATCGACGCCGAGCGCGGCGAAGCCGGCGGCCGCGTCCGCGCTTTCCAGCAGCGGCCGGTCGTCGAACTCGTTCTCGCCCGAGAGCGGGTCGAGATGCATCGCCTGCAGATTGTCCATGTCCAGATCATCGGGCGCCAGCGGCGGCGACTGCATGATCTCGACGCGCATCATCTGCGCCGTGACCGCCTCGCGCAGGCTCTGCAGCATGCCCTCGAACAGCTCGAAGGCCTCGGTCTTGTACTCGTTCAGCGGGTCGCGCTGGGCGTAGCCGCGGAAGCCGATGACCTGGCGCAGATGGTCGAGCGTGACCAGGTGCTCGCGCCAGAGGTGATCCAGCGTCTGCAGCAGCACGGCCTTCTCGACCTGGCGCATGACGGTCGGCGAGAAGCGCTCGGTGCGGGCGGCGGCGGCTTCGTCGCCGGCCTTCTGCACGCGCTCCAGCACTTCGGCGTCGGCAATGCCTTCCTCGGCCGCCCAGGCCTCGATCGGCAGGTCGAGATTGACCGCCGTCTGCAGCGCCTCGTGCAGTCCCTTGGCGTCCCACTGCTCGGGATAGGCCTTTTCCGGGATGTGCTTGGCGACGAGGCCGGCGATCACCTCGTTGCGCATGTCGTCGACGGTGGAAGCGACGTCTTCCTCGGCCATGAGCTCGACGCGCTGGTCGAAGATGACCTTGCGCTGGTCGTTCATGACGTCGTCGTATTTGAGCAGGTTCTTGCGGATGTCGAAGTTGCGCGCCTCGACCTTCTGCTGCGCCTTTTCCAGCGCCCGGTTGATCCAGGGATGGACGATCGCCTCGTCCTCCTTGAGGCCGAGCTTCTGCAGCATGCCGTCCATGCGCTCCGAGCCGAAGATGCGCATCAGGTCGTCCTGCAGCGACAGGAAGAAGTGCGAATGGCCGGGGTCGCCCTGGCGGCCGGAACGGCCGCGCAGCTGGTTGTCGATGCGGCGGCTTTCATGCCGCTCGGTGCCGATGACGTAGAGGCCGCCGGCGGCGATCGCCTTGGCTTTCAGAACCTCGATTTCGGCCTTGATCTCCTCGATGCGGCGATTGCGCTCGGCTTCGTCCTGGATCTCGCCCAGTTCGCGCTCCATGCGCATTTCGAGGTTGCCGCCGAGTTTGATGTCGGTGCCGCGGCCGGCCATGTTGGTGGCGATCGTGACGGCGCCGGGCACGCCGGCCTGGGCGACGATATAGGCTTCCTGTTCGTGATAGCGGGCGTTCAGCACCTGGTGCGGGACCTTCTCCTTCTTCAGGAGCTCCGACAGCAGTTCCGACTTTTCGATCGAGGTCGTGCCGACGAGGACCGGCTGGCCGCGCTCGGCGCAATCCTTGATGACGCGGATGATCGCCTTGTACTTCTCGCCCGCCGTCCGATAGACCTCGTCGTCATCGTCGATGCGCTGGACGGGCACGTTGGTCGGGATCTCGACCACCTCGAGGCCGTAGATGTCGGCGAATTCGGCCGCTTCCGTCTGCGCCGTGCCGGTCATGCCGGCCAGCTTCTCGTACATGCGGAAATAGTTCTGGAAGGTGATCGAGGCCAGCGTCTGGTTTTCCGGCTGGATCTTGACCTTTTCCTTCGCTTCCAGCGCCTGGTGCAGGCCTTCCGAATAGCGGCGGCCCGGCATCATGCGGCCGGTGAACTCGTCGATGATGACGACTTCGTCGTCCTTGACGATATAGTCCTTGTCGCGCTGGAACAGGCGGTGCGCGCGCAGCGCCTGGTTGATGTGATGGACGACGGTGACGTTCTCGACGTCATAGAGCGACTCGCCCTTCAGCAGGCCGGCCTGGGTCAAAAGCTGCTCGAGCTTCTCGTTGCCGGCCTCGGTGAAGTTGGCGGTGCGCTGCTTCTCGTCGATCTCGTAGTCTTCCGGCACCAGCGACGGGATGAAGGTGTCGATCGTGTTGTAGAGCTCCGAGCGGTCGTCGAGCGGGCCGGAGATGATCAGCGGCGTGCGCGCCTCGTCGATCAGGATCGAGTCGACTTCGTCGACGATCGCGTAGTGATGCGGGCGCTGCACCATCTGGCCGAGCTCGTACTTCATGTTATCGCGCAGATAATCGAAGCCGAACTCGTTGTTGGTGCCGTAGGTGATGTCGCAGGCGTAAGCCGCGCGGCGCTGGTCGTCGTCGAGGCCATGCACGATGACGCCGACCGACAGGCCGAGGAAGCGGTAGAGCCGGCCCATCCATTCGGCGTCGCGCGAGGCGAGGTAGTCGTTAACGGTGACGACGTGGACGCCCTTGCCGGTCAGCGCGTTCAGGTAGACCGGCAGCGTCGCCATCAGCGTCTTGCCTTCGCCGGTCTTCATTTCCGAGATGGAGCCGTCGTTCAGCACCATGCCGCCGATCATCTGCACGTCGAAGTGGCGCATGCCGAGCGCGCGCTTGGCGCCCTCGCGGACGGTGGCGAAGGCGGGGACCAGCAGGTCGTCGACGGTCTTGCCGCCGGCGATCTCGCGCTTGAACTGTTCGGTGCGGGCGCGGAGCTGGTCGTCGGAGAGCGCCGACATTTCGGCTTCCAGCGCGTTGATCTGCGCGACGACGGGCCGATAGCCCTTGACGCGGCGGTCATTGGCCGAGCCGAAAATTTTGCGCGCAAGCGAACCGAGACCGACCATGGGCCATCCTTGATGTTGGGTCCGGCCCGCTCAAAGAAGGCAAGGGGCGCCGGGTTCGTGTTGTCGGCGCGATCGCTGCGACGAAGGCCGGAAACCGTTAGGCGCGCCGTCACCTCTCACAGCGTTCTGGACGCCGAGTTCCGAGACAGATAAGAGGGGGCACAAGGGTTGTCAACGTGGACGACCAGCGGTTCCATGCCCGGAAAATGCCGGAATTGCAGCGGATCCACGCACGTGATCGTGAGGAACTGGCTATGCTCTTCACTTCTCTCTCCGTAACGGAACAGGACAAGTCCATGAAGTCTCGTGTCGCAACTTCCCTTACGGCCTTGCGCGGGCCTGCTTTGGCCGTGCTCGGCCTGATGGCGCTGGCGGCACCCGCCGTGGCCCAGGACGCCGCGCCGGCTGCGGCGCCGGCCGCCGCGCCCGCCGCTCCGGTCGATCCGAAGGCCGTCGTCGCCACCGTCAACGGCAAGCCGATCACCGAAGCCGACCTGACGCTGGCCGGCGAGGACTTCTCCGAGGAACTGGCGAAGGTCGCTCCCGACCAGCGCCGCAAGGCGATCCTCGACGTGCTGATCGACTTGCGCCTGATGGCGGGCGCCGCCGAGAAGGACGGCCTCGACAAGTCGGAGGAGTTCCAGCGCCGGCTCGATCTGCTGCGCGCCCGCGCGCTTCGCAACGAGTTCTTCCGCGCCAAGGTCGATCTCGCCGTGACCGATGAGGCGGTCAAGAAGCGCTATGAGGCCGAGATCGCCAAGATCGTGCCGGAAGAGGAAGTCCACGCCCAGCACATCCTGGTCGAGACCGAGGACGAGGCCAAGGCGATCATCAAGGAGCTCGACAAGGGCGGCGACTTCGCCAAGCTCGCGGCCGAGAAGTCGAAGGACCCCGGCTCCGCCAAGATGGGCGGCGACCTCGGCTTCTTCACCAAGGGCAAGATGATCAAGGAGTTCGAGGACGCGGCGTTCGCGCTCGAGCCCGGCAAGTACACCGAGAAGCCGGTCAAGACGCAGTACGGCTTCCACATCATCAAGTCGGTCGAGAAGCGCAAGCAGCCGCTGCCGACCTATGACCAGGTCAAGGACCAGGTTCGCCAGCTCGTCCTGCGCGACACCTTCGTCGACACGGTCGCGGGCCTGCGCAAGGACAGCAAGGTCGATATCGTCGACCCGGCTCTGAAGGCCGCCCCGGACGCGCAGCCGGCGCAGTAAACTCTGCCGCAGGGTTAACGGATTGCTAACGAAGGGCCGGACATCGTTCCGGCCCTTTTGCATTTGAGGATGGCCGCCGTTCCCTCCCGACGCTCCGAAACGGCTTGCGCGTGACAGGCGGTTCGGGCACAGGGAGGGCCTCCTTTGCCCGAAACCGCCGAGGCATCATGTCCACTGCCGTCTCCCCGCTCGCCGTCCCCTTTCCCGACATGCCGCCGATCGAGGGCGTCCGCTTCGCGACCGCTGAGGCTGGCATCAAGTACAAGAACCGCCTCGACGTTTTCCTGGCGCTGTTCGCGGAAGGCACCACCGTCGCCGGCGTCTTCACCAAGTCGAAATGCCCGTCGGCCCCGGTCGACTGGTGCCGGGACTCGCTGAAGGGCGGCACCGCCCGGGCGCTACTGGTCAATTCCGGCAACGCCAACGCCTTCACCGGCAAGAAGGGCCGCGAGACCACCGGTCTGCAGGGCGAGCTGGCCGCCAAGGTCGCCGGCTGCCGGCCGGACGAGGTCTTCCTCGCCTCGACCGGCGTGATCGGCGAGCCGCTCGACGCGCAGAAATTTGCCGCCGTCCTGCCGGACGCCGCCGCCCGCGCCGCCGACGGCCCCTGGGTCGACGCCGCCCGCGCCATCATGACCACCGACACCTTCCCGAAGGGCTCTACCCGCAAGGTCAAGCTCGGCGCCGCGACGGTCACGATCAACGGCATCGCCAAGGGCGCCGGCATGATCGCTCCCGACATGGCGACCATGCTCTCCTTCGTCGCCACCGACGCCGCCATCGCCGCCCCCGTGCTGCAGGCGCTGCTTTCGAAGGGCGTCGTGGGCAGCTTCAATTCCGTCACCGTCGACAGCGACACCTCCACCTCCGACACGCTGCTTCTCTTCGCCACCGGCAAGGCCGCCGGCGCGGAGGTGATCACCGACGCCGCCGACCCGCGTCTCGCCGATTTCGCCAGGGCGCTCGACGAGGTGCTGCTCGATCTCGCCATCCAGGTGGCGCGCGACGGCGAGGGCGCCCGCAAGCTGATCGAGGTCCGCGTCGAGGGCGCCGTCTCCGACGCCTCCGCCAAGCGCATCGCGCTGTCGATCGCCAATTCGCCGCTGGTCAAGACGGCGGCGGCCGGCGAGGACGCCAATTGGGGTCGCGTCGTCATGGCTGTTGGCAAGGCCGGCGAGCCGGCCGACCGCGACCGCCTGTCGATCTCCTTCGGCGAAACCCGCGTTGCCTTCGAGGGCGAGCGCGACCCGGCCTATTCAGAGGCCGTCGCCTCCGCCTACATGAAGAACAAGGAAATCGTCGTGACGGCCGAGATCGGCCTCGGCGAGGGCAGGGCCACCGTGTGGACCTGCGACCTGACCAAGGAATATGTCGCGATCAATGGCGATTATCGGAGCTGACGTGGCCACGCTGCCGTCTATCCTCGGCATCGAGGCTGCTTGTCTTTCCGCCTGGCCGGCCGTTGGCAATGTGCATGACGGCGCCTGGATCTGGCGCTTCGCGCATGGCTATTCGAAGCGTTCGAACTCGTTCCAGAGCCTCGACCCGGAGGATGAGGACGAGGCCGAGCGCCGGATCGCCTATCTCGCGGCGCTGTCGACCCGCCATGGCATCGAGCCGGTGTTCCGCGTGACGCCGCTTGCCGGCGCACGGGTGCTGGACGCGCTCGACCGCGCCGGCTGGACGGCGTTCGAGGAAAGCCGCGTGCTGGCGATGGACCTGCATGGCGCCGCCTTCGAGCCGACCGGCGATATACGCTACTTCAACCCGATGGATCCCCGCTGGTATCGCGCCCAGTCCGTGCTGAGCCAGGCCTCCGCCAAGGAGGTCGAGACGCTGAAGATCCTGCTCGGCCTGATCGCGCCGGAAGCGCGCGGCATCGTCTGCTATGCGCCGGACGGCACGCCGGCGGCCGCCGCGCTCGCCGTCAACGCCTGTGGCATCGGCGTGTTCCTGAATGTCGTCACCGACCGGATGAGGCGGCGTCAGGGCTATGGCGCCTCGGTCATGCGGGCCGCCCTCGGCTGGACGCTGGAGAATGGCGCGACCGCGGCCGCGATCCAGGTGACATCCGAGAATGCCGCTGCGATCGCCCTCTATGAAGGCCTCGGCTTCGTCGAGCAGTATCGCTACCACTATCGCCGTCCGGCCTGATATCCCGCGAGGTTCTGATGACACGCCGCCTGCTTCTCGTCGTCGCCTGCGCGCTGGTCGATGCCGACAACCGCATCCTGATCGCGCAGCGACCGGAGGGGAAGGCGCTGGCCGGTCTCTGGGAGTTCCCTGGCGGCAAGGTCGATGCCGGCGAGACGCCGGAAGACGCGCTGATCCGCGAGCTGCGCGAGGAACTCGGCGTCGAGACCAAGACCGCCTGCCTGGCGCCGCTGACCTTCGCCAGCCACACCTATGACGACTTCCATCTGCTGATGCCGCTCTATGTCTGCCGGCGCTGGACGGGCTTCCCACGCAGCCTCGAGGGGCAGGCCATCAAGTGGGTGCGCGCCAAGCAGTTGCGCGACTATCCGATGCCACCGGCCGACGAGCCGCTGATCGCGCCGTTAATCGAGCTTTTATGAGTTTGCGCGAGGCTCCCGCCGGAAGGTGCCGCGCGTCGCGGCACCGTGAGGACGGGGGCAGGGCCCTGCCGTCCCGACGGCAAGGCGTAGTCGATGCGTGCGGCCTCTGGTCCTTCCCTGTTTCGCCTGCTGCGCGCCCGTCGCGGGGCGGTCGCCATCGAGTACGGGCTGATCATCGGCGTCATCGTGCTGGCGCTGGTCGCCGTGACCTTCACCGGCGGCGGCATCGTCTCGCTCTATGAGCGCGCCGTCGCACTCGCCGCCGAATCCTGACGCTTCCTCAGTCCTACGATCCCTCGCGTTCCTTCCGCGCCGCCTCGAGCGCATCGGCGAGGCGCATCTTGGCCGAGCCGGGCTTCAGCGGCTTCTGCTGGCTTTCATGCGGCGCCCAGCCGGAAAGGGCGATCAGCTCGAACGTCGTGCGAACGCGGCCGTCGGCGTCCGCATAGCGTTCGGCATAGAGCGTGGCGGCCCGGGCGAGGATCGCGCGGGTGAGCGGGCGCGGATCGCGCGCCGTCAGCGCATTGGTCGCCCCCATGGCGCGCAGGTCGCGCATCAGATGGAACATGCTGTCATAGCGCACGGTGAACCGGTCGGTGTCGGCCACCGGAAGGGCGAAGCCGGCCCGCTGCAGCAGCGCGCCGATGTCGCGGACATCGGCGAAGGGGGCGACGCGTGGGGCGGCGCCGCCGCGGATGTCGCTCTCCGCCTCGGTCAGCACGGCGCGCAGCTCTTGCAGCGTGTCGCCGCCCACCAGCGTCGCCAGCAGCAGCCCGTCCGGCTTCAGCGCGCGCTTGATCTGGGCGAGCAGGCCCGGCAGGTCGTTGATCCACTGGAAGGAAAGAGCGCTGACGGCGAGATCGACCGATCCCGGCTCCAGCGGCAGCGCCTCGTTTTCGTCCGGCCGGACGCGCCGGACCGTGCCGCCCTGGCCGTGCGCCGCGAGCGCCGCGGCGAGCGTCGGCGACAGATCGCCGATGTCGACCGCCTGCTCGAAGTGGCGGTTCACGGTCGACAGGCGGTCCATCAAATCGTCGATCGTGCGCGCGAGCAGGAAATCGCTGCCGGGGATGGCGAGCCGTTCGGCGCGGGCGCGGTGCAGCGCGAGCAGGCTTCGATCGAAGAGAATGGGGGCGCCGGCCATGGAGCAGCCTTCCTGATGGGTGTGGTCGCGGCGGTTATGGGACTCGCCGCCCTTCCGGTCAAAGCCGTTCTGCATTACGTTGCGTTATGCGAGAGGGCGCTGCGGTCGACAAGTTGGCATGGTTGGCCTCGCTTCGGGCAGGTCTTGCGACTGCCGGGCGGTTCGCGCTGGATCTCGCGCTGCCGCCGGGCTGTCTCGCCTGCGGCCGGCCCGTCGCCAGCGCCGGCGCGCTCTGCGCCGGCTGCTGGGGCCGGCTGCGGCTGATCGAGCGGCCGTTCTGCCAGCGGCTCGCGATCCCCTTCGGCTACGACATCGGTCCCGACTCGCTGTCGGCCGAGGCGATCGCCGATCCGCCGCCCTTCGATCGCCTGCGGGCCGTCGCGATCTATGACGAATTCTCCGGCCGAATCGTCCAGGGCCTGAAGTATCATGACCATACCGAGCTTGCTCGCTCCATGGCCGCCATGATGGCAAGGGCGGCTGATGATCTCGGAGTCGGGGCAGAGCTCGTCGCGCCGGTGCCGCTGCATCCGCGCCGGCTCTGGCAACGGCGATTCAACCAGTCGGCCATGATCGCGGCCGAGGTCGCGCGGCGGCTGGAAAAGCCGCATGTCCCCGATCTTGTCGACCGCATCAAGCCGACGCGCCGGCAGGTCGGATTAAGGGTTTCGGAACGCGCCGCCAATGTCCAGGGTGCCTTTCGCGTGTCGCCGGAAGCGCGGCAAAAGCTCGCCGGACGGCGGGTTCTCCTCGTCGACGACGTCTACACGACAGGGGCGACGGCCAAGGCCGTGACGCGGGCGCTTCTTCGCGGCGGAGCGGCCGCCGTCGACGTCGTCGTCTTCGCACGGGTTGTCGAAGGGCCCGGCTGAAGCCTATATAGGCGGCGCCCCATCATCAGGATTGAACATGGCCGAAGTGATCATCTACACCCGGCAAGCCTGCGGATATTGTTCGGCTGCCAAGCGCCTTCTGGAAAAGAAAGGCGTCGCCTACGTGGAATTCGACGCGACCGGGAAACCGGACCTGCGCCAGGAAATGATCGCGCGCGCCAGCGGGCGTGCCACCTTCCCGCAGATCTTCATCGGCGACACCCATGTCGGCGGCTGCGACGACCTGCATGACCTCGACGGCCAAGGCCGGCTGGACCTGCTTCTGGCGTCCTGACGGTCGCCACTTTCATTCATTCAATCAAGGAGAAAGCCGATGACGAGCTTCAAGGCGGCTTGCGTCCAGATGCGAAGTGGACGATCGGTGGCGGCGAATGTTGACGACGCCGAGGCTCTGATCCGGGCGGCGGCAGCGGCCGGCGCCGGATATGTGCTGACGCCCGAGATGACGACGATCCTCGACCGCGACAAGGCGGCGCTTCTCGCCGCGATCGGGCCGGAAGAAATCGACCCGTCGCTGCAGCGTTTCCGCGAGATCGCGCGCGAGTTGGGCATCCATCTTCATATCGGCTCGATGGCGATCAAGCTCCCTGACGACCACATCGCCAATCGCTCGTTCCTGATCGCGCCAAACGGCGCCATCATCGGGCGCTACGACAAGATCCACATGTTCGACGTCGACCTGTCGGGCGGCGAGAGCTATCGCGAATCCGCGACCTATCGCGCCGGCGACACCGCCGTCGTTGCCGACCTGCCCTGGACCAAGGTCGGCATGACGATCTGCTACGACGTCCGTTTCCCGGCCCTGCACCGGACGCTGGCCAAGGCCGGCGCCGCCGTGCTCGCCGTGCCCGCCGCCTTCACCAAGAAGACCGGCGAGGCGCATTGGCACGTCCTGCTGCGTTCGCGCGCCATCGAGACCGGCTCCTATGTCATCGCGGCGGCGCAGGCCGGCCATCACGAGGACGGCCGCGATACCTATGGCCACAGCATGATCGTTGACCCATGGGGCAAGATCCTTGCGGAGGCCGATGATCAGCCGGGCTTCATCATCGCCGAGATCGACCCCGCCTTCTCGGTTTCGGCGCGGCAGGCGATCCCCGCCCTGGTCAATGCACGCGATTTTTCGCTGCCGGAGATGCCGCAGGTTGGCACCTTCGTGAGCTGATCCCCATATAGGCTCCATGATCCGATACAATCTCGTCTGCACCGCCGGGCACGATTTCGAAAGCTGGTTCCGTGATGCGGCTGCCTATGACAAGGCCGCCAAGGCGCGTGCCGTGACCTGCCCGGAATGCGGGACGAGCGATGTCGTGAAGGCATTGATGGCGCCGTCGGTTTCGACGGCGCGCAAGCGCGAGGCAGCGGCCGAAAGCGCGGCCATGAAGGTCGCCGCGCCCGACCCGCGCCAGGCCGCCATGGTCGAGATGATGCGCAAGCTGCGCGACCATGTCACCGAGAACGCCGACTATGTCGGCGGCAAGTTCGCCGAGGAAGCGCGCAAGATCCATTATCAGGAGGTCGAGGCGCGCGGCATCTATGGCGAGGCCTCGCCGGAAGAGGCGCGCTCCCTGGCCGAGGAGGGGATCGATTTCCTGCCGCTCCCGGTCCTGCCGGAAGACGGCAACTAGGTCGCCGGGATCAAGGCCCCATTTCTTCGCGCAAGTGAAAACGGCTCCGGTGATGCACCGGAGCCGTTCCTGTTTTCGGGTCGGGGAAGCGGCTCAGCGGCGGACGGCGGAAATCATGTAGTTGACGTCCATGTCGGACGAAGGGCTCCAGCGGTCCCGGAGCGGATTGTAGACGACGCCCGTCTCGGCCGAGAGGTCGAGGCCGTTCTCGCTGAGCGCCTTCGCCAGCTCCGAGGGGCGCACCAGCTTTTCGTAAGTGTGCGTACCGCGCGGCAGCCAGCGCAACACACATTCGGCGCCGAAGATCGCCAGCGCCCATGCCTTCGGCGTCCTATTGATGGTGGAAAGCACCATCAGCCCGCCCGGCTTCACCATCGCCGATGTCTCGCGGATGAAGAGCGGCAGGTCGGCGACGTGCTCGACGATCTCCATCGCCAGCACGATGTCGAACTGTTCGCCGGCGGCGCTGAGCGCCTCGGCGGTGGTCGCGCGATAGTCGATGTCGAGACCGGCCTCGCTCGCATGCAGCGAGGCGACGCCGATATTGGTTTCCGATGCGTCGGCGCCGACGACGGTGGCGCCGAGGCGCGCCATCGGCTCGGACAGCAGACCGCCGCCGCAGCCGATATCGAGCACGCGCAGGCCGTTCAGCGCCTTCGGATCCCGGCTGTCGCGGCCGAACAGTTTCGCCGCCTCGTCCTTGATGAAGCCGATGCGGATCGGGTTGAGCCGGTGCAGCGGCGCGAACTTGCCGTTCGGCGCCCACCACTCGCTGGCTATCGCGGAGAAATGCGCGATCTCGTCCTGATCGACCGTGGTGCCCGGGGCGGCGGCGGAAGTCTGTGCGGCGGCTGACATGGGCGGCTCCTTCTGGGGGCGAACGTCGTCGGCGGCGGGGCCGAAGTCAAGGCGGACGGCAGCCGGGGTCGACTTGTCGCGGCCGGAATCGGCGTTTGCGGTGGCTTCCTCCGCGGGCCGCGCCGACGCCGTTGCGGCTTCTGGCCGAAGTCGCTATGAAGGCGCCCGTCCGGTTGTTGTTAGCCGGAACTCCTTCAATCTCTTCCGCATCTTCCGCGGAAACTGCTTCCAAAGGTTGCTGATGGCCCGGCTGGTGATGAAGTTCGGCGGTACCTCCGTCGCCGATATCGATCGCATCCGCAATGTGGCTCGTCACGTCAAACGCGAGGTCGATGCGGGCTTCGAGGTAGCCGTCGTGGTTTCGGCCATGTCCGGCAAGACCAACGAACTCGTCAACTGGACGCGCGCCGCCGCGCCGCTGCATGACGCGCGCGAATATGACGCCGTCGTCGCCTCGGGCGAGCAGGTGACATCCGGGCTCCTCGCGATCGCGCTGCAGGAGATGGGCGTCAACGCCCGCTCCTGGCAGGGCTGGCAGATCCCGATCCGCACCGACGCCGCGCATGGCGCCGCCCGTATCGTCGACATCGACGGCGCGCGGCTGATCGAGCGGCTGGAGCAGGGCCAGGTCGCCGTGATCGCCGGTTTCCAGGGCCTCGGCCCGGACAACCGCATCGCGACGCTCGGCCGTGGCGGTTCCGACACCAGCGCCGTCGCGATCGCCGCCGCGATCAAGGCGGACCGCTGCGACATCTATACGGATGTCGACGGCGTCTACACGACCGACCCCCGCATGGTGCCGAAGGCCAAGCGCCTCGACCGCGTCTCGCATGAAGAAATGCTGGAGATGGCGTCGCTCGGGGCCAAGGTGCTGCAGGTGCGCTCGGTCGAACTGGCTATGGTGCATGGCGTGCGGACCTTCGTGCGGTCCAGCTTCGTCGATCCGGAAGATCCGGCGCTCGGCGATCCCAACAATCCCCCAGGCACCCTCATTTGCGACGAGGACGAGATCGTGGAAAAGCAGGTAGTCACCGGCATCGCCTACGCCAAGGACGAGGCTCAGATCTCGCTGCGTGAAGTCGCCGACAAACCCGGCGTCGCCGCCGCGGTGTTCGTGCCGCTGGCCGAAGCCAACATCAATGTCGACATGATCGTGCAGAACGTCTCGGAAGACGGCACGACCACCGACATGACCTTCACCGTGCCGAACACCGATTTCGACCGGGCCTGGAAGGTGCTGGCCGAGGCGCGCGAATCGATCGGCTATGCCAGCGTCCAGGGCTCGCGCGATCTGACCAAGGTGTCGGTGATCGGCATCGGCATGCGCAGCCATGCGGGCGTCGCCGCCTCGGCCTTCAAGGCGCTCGCCTCCAAGGGCATCAATATCCGCGCCATCACGACGTCGGAGATCAAGATTTCGATCCTGATCGATGCGCCCTACACCGAGCTGGCGGTGCGCACGCTGCACACGCTCTATGGGCTGGACGCCGCCTGATCAACAGGCTTTCCGACCCGACGAAACAGCATTTTACCTTCTGCCCAACTCGTGCCACGACTAGGCAGGAAGCATGCGGGGAACCGGCCGAATCGGCCGGCTTCCCGAGACGGATTTCGATGGTCGAAGCCCGTCAAAGCTCTCGAATTGCGGAAGGCGGACCATGCGGGGGTCACTCGCCGGGCCGCGCGTCCTGCTCCGTCGCCTGCGCGAAATCATGGCGGAGCCGATCAGCGCGCAAGACCGGCTCGACAAGATCGTTGCCCAGATCGCGGCCAACATGGTCGCCGAGGTGTGCTCGGTCTATGTGTTGCGCGCCGATGACGTGCTCGAACTCTATGCGACCGAGGGCCTGAACCGCTCGGCGGTGCACCATGCCGGCCTGCGCGTCGGCCAGGGCCTCGTTGGCCTGATCGCCTCCGAGGCGCGTCCGCTCAATCTGCAGGACGCCCAGAGCCACCCGTCCTTCGCCTATCTCCCGGAAACCGGCGAGGAGATCTACAACGCCTTCCTCGGCGTGCCGATCCTGCGCGCCGGCCGGACGCTGGGCGTCCTCGTCGTGCAGAACCGCGCGCACCGCACCTATTACGACGAGGAAGTCGAGGCGCTGCAGACGACGGCGATGGTGCTGGCGGAGATGATCGCCGTCGGCGAGCTGCAGGGTCTCGCCCGGCCTGGCACGTCGCTCGACGTCAAGCGCCCGCTTTCGCTCAAGGGAACCCCGCTTTCGGACGGCATCGCGCTCGGCCATGTCGTGCTGCACGAGCCGCGCGTCGTCGTCACCCAGCTGATCGCCGAGGACACCGACAAGGAAAGCCGTCGCCTCGAGCAGGCGATCGCCAATCTGCGCCTGTCGGTCGACGACATGCTCTCGCGCGACGATATCGCGCTGGCCGGCGAGCACCGCGACATTCTCGAAGCCTACCGCATGTTCGCCTATGACCGCGGCTGGGTCCGCCGCATGGACGAGGCGATCCAGAACGGCCTTTCGGCCGAGGCGGCGGTCGAGAAGGTGCAGAGCGACACGCGCGCCCGCCTGCAGCGCCAGACCGACCCGTACCTGCGCGAGCGACTGCACGATTTCGACGATCTCGCCAACCGGCTCCTGCGCGAGCTGATGGGCAAGTCGCACGGCCCGGACGGCGCCAGCCTGCCCAAGGACAGCGTCATCGTCGCGCGCAACATGGGCGCCGCCGAGCTGCTCGACTATGACCGCAACCGCGTGCGCGGCCTGGTGCTCGAGGAAGGCGGGGCGACTAGCCACGTGACGATCGTCGCTCGGGCGCTCGGCATCGCCACCATCGGTCGCGCCGCCAATATCGTCTCGCTGGTCGAGAACGGCGATCCGATCATCCTCGACGCCGATACTGGCGAGGCCCATGTGCGGCCGCCGGCCGATGTCGAGGCCGCGTATGGCGAGAAGGTCAAGTTCCGCGCCAAGCGCCAGGCCCAGTATCGCCTGCTGCGCAACAAGCCGGCCGTGACCCAGGACGGCCACCGCGTTTCGCTCAACATGAATGCCGGCCTGCTGGTCGACCTGCCGCATCTGGCCGAAGCGGGCGCGGAGGGCATCGGCCTGTTCCGCACCGAGCTGCAGTTCATGGTCGCCTCGACCATGCCGCGCATGGACGAGCAGACGGCGCTTTACGCCGCCGTGCTCCAGTCCAGCGGCAACCGGCCGGTGACCTTCCGTACGCTCGATATCGGCGGCGACAAGGTGCTGCCCTATATGCGCATGCAGCCGGAGGAAAATCCGGCGCTCGGCTGGCGCGCGATCCGCCTCGGCCTCGACCGCCCCGGCCTTCTGCGCATGCAGTTGCGCGCGCTGTTGCACGCGGCTGCCGGCCGCGAGTTGCGCGTCATGTTGCCGATGGTCACCGAGGTGGGCGAGATTCACCGGGCACGGGCGCTGCTCGACCGCGAGGTCGCGCAATTGCGCCGGCATGGCCATGGCGAGCCCTCGCGCATCCTGCTCGGCTCGATGGTCGAGGTGCCGGCGCTGCTGTTCCAGCTCGATTCGCTGATGCAGGCGGTTGATTTCGTCTCTGTCGGCTCCAACGACCTGCTCCAGTACATGACCGCGAGCGACCGCGGAAACCCCCGCGTCGCCAGCCGGTTCGACCCGCTGTCGCGCCATTTCCTGCGCACCTTGCGGATGATCGTCGAGGGGGCTGACCGGCACGAGACGCCGGTGACGCTCTGCGGCGAGATCGCCAGCCGACCGCTCGCCGCGATGGCGCTGGCGGGCATCGGCTTCCGGTCTTTGTCGATGTCGGCCGCCGCGATCGGCCCGGTGAAGGCGATGCTGCTCGCGCTCGACATCGGCCGGCTCAAGGCTGTGCTCGATCCTCTACTGGCCCTGGATAATGGCGAGGACGGCGTCCGCGCGGCGCTCGTCGCCTTCGCCGAAGCTGAAGGCATACCGATCTGACCTCCTTGCTGCCGCCCGGTCTTCCCTGGGAAAAGATCAATCACCTCGTCGCCCGCGCCGAGGTCATCGACCAGAAGCTCGCCGCGACCAGCGACG
Organism: Kaistia nematophila; assembly: GCF_026343855.1. Lineage (NCBI taxonomy): Bacteria > Pseudomonadati > Pseudomonadota > Alphaproteobacteria > Hyphomicrobiales > Kaistiaceae > Kaistia > Kaistia nematophila. The sequence goes on from NZ_JAPKNK010000010.1 coordinate 190,244, forward strand.
GGGCGACCTTGGTGCAATTGTCCAAGGAGCGCGCCGAACTGCAGGATATCGTCGAGGCGGTGAACCGGATGAAGGCCGCCGTCGCCGAGCGCGAGGCTCTGGACGATCTCGCCGGCGATCCCGAGATGGCGGCGCTGGCGGAGGAGGAGCGCGGCGCGCTCGAGGCGCAGGTCGAGGCTCTGACGCAGGAAATCCGCGTCCTACTGCTGCCGCGCGACGCCGCCGACGAGAAGAGCGCCATCCTCGAAATCCGCGCCGGCACCGGCGGCGACGAGGCCGCGCTGTTCGCCGGCGACCTCTTCCGGATGTATCAGCGCTATGCCCAGCTCCATGGCTGGCGGATCCAGGTTCTCTCGGAGAGCGAGGGCGAAGCGGGCGGCTACAAGGAAATCATTGCCGACGTCACCGGCAAGGGCGTGTTTGCGCGGCTGAAGTTCGAATCCGGCGCGCATCGTGTGCAGCGCGTGCCGGCGACGGAGGCGAGCGGCCGCATCCACACCTCGGCGGCGACCGTCGCCGTGCTGCCGGAGGCGGAGGACGTCGACATCGACATCCGCCCCGAGGATATCAAGATCGACACCACCCGTGCCTCGTCGGCCGGCGGCCAGCATGCCAACACGACCGACACGGCCGTCCGCATCACCCATCTGCCGACTGGGACCGTGATCGTCGTCGCGGGCCGGTCGCAGCACCAGAACCGCGCCCAGGCGACGCAGATCCTGCGCGCGCGCTTGTTCGACATGGAGCGCGAGCGTCTCTCGTCGGAGCGCGCCGCCGACCGCAAGGGCCAGGTCGGCTCGGGCGACCGCTCCGAGCGCATCCGCACCTATAATTTCCCGCAGGGCCGGGTGACCGACCACCGCATCAACCTCACCCTCTACAAGCTCGAGGCGGTGATGACCGGCGAGGCGCTCGACGAAATCATCGAGCCGCTGATCACCGAGCATCAGGCAGGCTTGCTGGCCGCGCTCGATACATGACTGGGCCGGCCGCCACGCTCGGCGCCGTGCGCCGCGCCGCGGCGAGGCGGCTGGCGGAACTCGGAACGGACGCGACGCCGGCGCTCGACGCCCGGCTTCTGGTCGCGGGAGCCCTCGGCGTGGCGCCGGATCGGCTCGTCCTGATCGACGATCGCGCGCTCTCCGACGCAGAGATCGGCGCCATCGAGGCAGCGATCGAACGCCGGCTCGCCGGCGAGCCGGTCGCCCGCATCCTCGGCGAAAAGGAATTCTGGGGCCTCACCTTTCAGCTCGCCGACGCGACCCTGGTGCCGCGTCCCGACACGGAGACTCTGGTCGAGGCGGCGCTGGCCTGGATCGACCGGACACAGGGTCGCGACAGGCCGTTTCGCATCGTCGATATCGGCACCGGCACCGGCGCCATCCTGATCGCGCTTCTGAGCGAATTGCCACAGGCGATCGGCCTTGGCGTCGATCTTTCCGAAGCCGCGGCGCGGACCGCGCGCGCCAATGCGGAGCGGCTCGGCTTCGGCGATCGAAGCCTGTTCATTCGCGGCTCCTGGGGCGAAAGTTCCGCGCCGGCCGATGTAATCGTCTCAAATCCGCCCTATATCAGGAGCGAAGTCATCCAGACGCTGGATCGCGAGGTCAGGTACCACGATCCGTTGCTGGCGCTGGATGGAGGTGATGACGGCCTCGATGCTTACAGAGCGATCGTCGCGGATCTGGACCGGATGATGCGGCCGGGCGGTGCGACTTTCTTCGAAATCGGATTCGACCAGGCACAGTCGCTGTCGGCGCTCGCGGAGCAGGCCGGCTTCGCGGCGGTGGTACATGCCGATCTCGCGGGGCATGATCGCGTGGTGGAAATCCACCGTTCCAATTGGTTGCCGACGGGAAGCAAGCCGGGCGGATTTGAATAATCCGCTTGGAAAGTGGGCGCGGAACGGCTAGTTTTCGAGCCGCCGCAGATAGATTGATGCGTCTCCCGAACGTCGAAGCGCAAGCGTCGCGCGGGAGCGGCGCGGCAAGGGCCACCAGATGGCCGTAGGGGTCGGATCGGGGGAGATCGACCGGGCTCCGGTGCCTCGAGCGTCATCTCTGTTCGGTACGACACGATTTCCCAGGACGCCCCGCCTCGGCGGTGGCCAGGTTGCCCAAGGGCCCCAAGGGTCCCTCGGCTGCCTTGATCCGCGGAAGAGTGACGATCGCTTTCGCCGGTCCCGGCGTTTCGGGCTTCAGCCCGAGGCGGCCGATCGACGGATTTTGTCCGGCCGGCGTTTGGATTCGGTCGATGAGATTGTTTGACCTTGTTGGTCACGGAAGAGAAAATTCATGAGACAAGGACAGCAGAACAACAATAACAACAAGCGGATGCGCGGGCGTAACAACAACGGCAACAACAATAACCGTAAGGGCCCCAACCCGCTGACCCGCTCGTATGAGAGCAACGGCCCGGACGTGAAGATCCGCGGCACTGCCCTTCACATAGCGGAAAAATACGTGACGCTGGCGCGCGACGCGCAGTCGTCGGGCGATCGCGTGATGGCGGAGAGCTATCTGCAGCACGCGGAGCACTATTTCCGCGTCATCGCCGCCGCGCAGGCCCAGAACCCGCAGAATTCCCAGCAGCCGCAGCCGGCCTATCGCGCCGACGCGGACGACGAGGGGCTCGACGAGGAAGACGACCGCTTCAGCGAGCGGTTCGGCCAGGCTCATCATCATGAGCGTCAGCAGCCCCAGCAGCGCGACCAGGACGGCAATGTTGGCCTGAACGACCCGCAGCCCTACGTCAACGGTTCCGGATCGAATGGCGGCGAGCCGCGTGAAGGTTCCGAGCGCCAGGAGCGCGGCGACCGTCAGGAGCGTGGAGACCGCCAGGAACGCGGTGATCGCCAGGAGCGCTTCGAGCGTTCTCGTTCGGACCGGCAGGATCGCGGCGACCGCGGCGATCGTTCCGACCGCAACGAGATCCGCACCGACCGCCCGGATCGCGGCGATCGCCAGCCGCGCGGCGAGCGTCGGGATCGCGGCGACCGTCCGGATCGCGGTGACCGCAACGAGCGTTCGCAGCTTCCCCGCTTCGTGACAGGCGAACCGGCGCCCCAGCCGGTCGTCGACGTGCCGCGCGCCCAGCCGGTCGTTGAAGTCGCCGCAGCGGCTCCGGTCGAGGCTCCCAAGGCCGAAACACCCAAGCCGGAACCGGTCGCGGTTGAGGTCGCGCCCGTCGAAGCCGTGAAGGCCGAGCCGGTCGCTGCGGCTCCGGCCGAAGCGGTTGCCGCGCCGCGCGCGCGGGCCTCTCGCAGCAGCGCGGCCAAGGCCGAGCGTGCTGCCGCCGCCGAGGCGGCGCCGACCCTCGATCTCGGTACCGAGGCTTCCGCCTCGGCCGACGAGGAAGAGTTCCGTCCGCGCCGTCGTCGCACCACCCGCACCCGAGCCCGCGCCTCCGAGGGCGAGGCCGGCTCCGAGCCGGCGCTGGCCGGCGAGTCGGGTAGCGACGAGTAAGCGACGCCCCCTCTCACAAGATCCTGAAACGCCCGGGCGCCAGCGCCCGGGCGTTTTTCGTTGGCGGGCCGGACGCCGCATGACTTGGCCCGGCTGCGCCTAACCCGCTATTCGGAATGGGTTTTTCCCGATATTTCTGCGCGCCCGCTGGATCTGCGACGTGCGCGCCAAAATTGTGGGCGCTGCCCCTTCCTGTTGCAGGATGGCCACACCATATTCGGATCAGGCGGCAGGCCCAAGCTTGGCTGTCGCTGGACTGAGGTCCATATTTCAGAGCGGCCCATTCGTGCTTTCGAGGCGTTGGGACCGGGTCAGGAGGCATAGTTATGAATTTTGACAATTATTCCGAGCGCGCGCAGGGCTTCATCCAGTCGGCGCAGACGCTCGCTATGACGCGTGGCAATCAGCAGTTCACGCCCGAACATCTTCTGAAAGTTCTGCTCGACGACGAGGAAGGCCTCGCTGGCGGTCTCATCGACAGCTCCGGCGGCAATTCCCGCCAGGCGCTGGCGGCGACCGAACGCGCGCTGGAGGCCATGCCGAAGGTTTCCGGCGGTGGCGCCGGCCAGCTTTATCTGGCCCCGCCGCTTGCCAAGGTATTCCAGCAGGCATCCGACCTCGCCAAGAAGGCGGGCGACAGCTTCGTTACCGTCGAGCGTCTTCTCCTTGCCCTGGCGCTGGAGAAGGACGCGAAGACCTCTGGCATCCTCAAGGATGCCGGCGTGACGCCGGTTGGCCTGAACCGCGCCATCGAGGCGCTGCGCCAGGGCCGAACCGCCGACACCGCCGGCGCCGAGGGCCAGTATGACGCGCTGAAGAAATATGCCCGCGATCTCACCCAGGTTGCGCGCGACGGCAAGCTCGATCCGGTCATCGGCCGGGACGATGAGATCCGCCGCGCCATCCAGGTTCTGTCGCGCCGTACCAAGAACAACCCGGTGCTGATCGGCGAACCGGGCGTCGGCAAGACCGCGATCGCGGAAGGGCTGGCGCTCCGGATTGTCAATGGCGACGTGCCGGAGAGCCTGAAGGACAAGCGCCTTTTGGCGCTCGACATGGGCGCGCTGATCGCCGGCGCCAAATATCGCGGTGAGTTCGAGGAGCGGCTGAAGGCCGTGCTCTCCGAGGTCACGGCGGCCAATGGCGGCATCATCCTGTTCATCGACGAGATGCACACGCTCGTCGGTGCGGGCAAGGCGGACGGCGCGATGGACGCGTCCAACCTGCTGAAGCCGGCGCTGGCGCGTGGCGAACTGCATTGCGTCGGCGCCACCACGCTCGACGAATACCGCAAGCATGTCGAGAAGGACCCGGCGCTCGCCCGGCGGTTCCAGCCGATCTTCGTCGGCGAGCCGACGGTCGAGGACACGGTCTCGATCCTGCGCGGCATCAAGGAGAAGTATGAGCTGCACCATGGCGTGCGGATCACCGACTCCGCCCTGGTAGCCGCCGCGACGCTGTCGAACCGCTACATCACCGACCGCTTCCTGCCCGACAAGGCGATCGACCTGGTCGACGAGGCGTCGGCGCGGCTGCGCATGCAGGTTGATTCCAAGCCGGAGGCGCTCGACGAACTCGATCGCCGTATCATCCAGCTCAAGATTGAGCGCGAGGCGCTGAAGAAGGAGACCGACCAGGCTTCGAAGGACCGGCTCGAGCGGCTGGAGAAGGAACTGACGGACCTCGAGGAGGAATCGTCCGCCTTCACCCAGCGCTGGCAGGCCGAGAAGCAGAAGCTGAACGCGGCGCAGAAGCTGAAGGAACAGCTGGATCAGGCGCGCAGCGACCTCGACAAGGCGCAGCGCACCGGCGATCTCGCCAAGGCGGGCGAACTGGCCTATGGCACGATCCCGACGCTGGAGCGTCAGTTGGTCGAGGCCGAGAAGGCGCAGACGAGCACGATGATGGAGGAGGCGGTGACGCCTGACCACATCGCGCAGATCGTATCGCGCTGGACCGGCATTCCGGTCGACAAGATGCTGCAGGGCGAGCGCGAGAAGCTGCTCCGCATGGAAGACGAACTGGCGCGTCGCGTCGTCGGCCAGGCGGAGGCGGTGCATTCGGTCGCGACGGCGGTTCGTCGGGCGCGCGCCGGCTTGCAGGATCCGAACCGCCCGATCGGCTCGTTCCTCTTCCTCGGCCCGACCGGCGTCGGCAAGACGGAGCTGACCAAGGCGGTCGCTTCGTTCCTGTTCGACGACGAGACGGCGATGGTCCGCATCGACATGTCGGAATTCATGGAGAAGCACTCCGTGGCCCGGCTGATCGGCGCGCCTCCCGGCTATGTCGGCTATGAGGAGGGTGGTGCGCTGACCGAGGCGGTGCGGCGTCGGCCTTACCAGGTCGTGCTGTTCGACGAGGTCGAGAAGGCGCATCCCGACGTCTTCAACGTGCTGCTGCAGGTTCTTGATGATGGCCGCCTGACCGATGGTCAGGGTCGCACGGTCGATTTCAAGAACACGATCATCATCATGACCTCGAACCTCGGCTCCGACTATCTCGCGCATCTGCGCGACGACGAGGATGTCGATGGCGTGCGCGAGCAGGTCATGGCGGTGGTGCGCGGGCATTTCCGGCCCGAGTTCCTGAATCGTCTCGACGACATCATCCTGTTCCATCGCCTGAAGAAGGCAGAGATGGGCCGGATCGTCGAAATCCAGCTCGGCCGCCTTGCCAAGCTGCTCGAGGAGCGCAAGGTGACGCTGGAGCTGGACGATACGGCGCGGAGCTGGCTGGCCGAGAAGGGCTACGACCCGGCCTATGGTGCGCGTCCGCTGAAGCGGGTGATCCAGCGCTATGTGCAGGATCCGCTCGCCGACAAGATCCTGGCCGGGGAGATCGCCGACGGCTCGCTGATCAAGATCACGGCCGGCACCGACAGGCTGCTGTTCCTGCCGCGCGGCGAGACCGCTTCGCAGGCTGCCTGAGCCACCGTGATGTCGGGCATGCCGCAAGCGGCATGCCCTCCCATCCAAAAGGCCGCGTTGCAGCGATGCGGCGCGGCTTTTCGCTTTCTTGATGACGCCTTGGGCGGTCCCGCCGGCTTAGCCCGCGCGATCCAGCCAGTGGCGATGGAGCGCCGCGACGTCGCCCGAGCAGAGCAGGGGCATGGCGTCCCGGATCCGCTCGATCTCCCAGTCCCACCAGGCCATTTCCAGCAGCATCGCGATCGCCTCGTCCGCAAAACGCTTGCGGATCGGCCGGGCCGGGTTGCCGCCGACGATGGTGTAGGGCTCGACATCCCTCGTCACCAGCGACCGGCTGCCGATCACCGCGCCATGGCCGATGCGGATGCCGGGCATGACCATCGCCTCGGCGCCGATCCAGACGTCATGGCCGATCACCGTATCGCCGGCCGGCTCGTAGGCGTTGATCGCGCCGGCGAAGGCAGGCTCCTCGGGCACGAAGAAGAACGGAAACGTCGTCACCCAGTCGTTCCGGTGGCCCTGGTTGCTGGCCATCATGAAGGAGGCGCCGGAGCCGATCGAGCAGAAGCTGCCGATGACGAGGCGGTCGACATCGCTGCGATCGGGCATCAGGTAGCGGGCGCAGTCGTCAAAGGAGTGGCCGTGATAGTAGCCGGAATAGTAGCTGTAGCGGCCGACGACGATGTTGGGATTGGTGACCTGTTCGGTCAGCGGCTTGCCCAGGAAGGGGCTCTCGAAATAGTTCATGGTCTTGTCCATGCCGGTGCGTGCGCGAACCGTGTCGCGGCGGGCACCCCGGAAGCGAGGATCGCCTCAGACGAGGCGGATGAAAGCAAAGGCTGGCCGCCGCGCCGCCTGGCGCGGCGGCCTTGCCGCAGCTGTCTTTCTGTCGCTTTCCGGTAACATCGAGCCTTCCGCGAAGGCCTCCCGTTCTAGATTGTGGCCAGGACCGCTTTCCCCTTTGGAAAGGGCCTAGTTGGTGGCGTCCTCGTCGGTGTTGATGGCGGCGACCTTTGAACTGGCCGGCATCCCGATCAGCGTGTCGATGCGCGCCTTTTCCTGCTTGAAGGCGACCAGCATGTCGCCCTGCAGCACGCGCCCGCGAGGCAGGCGCACGCGCAGGGGATCGACCGGCTTGTTGTTGATGCGCACTTCATAGTGCAGGTGCGGGCCGGTCGAGAGCCCTGTCGAGCCGACATAGCCGATGACCTGGCCCTGCCGAACCTTGGCGCCCGGCCGGATGCCCTTGGCGATCGCCGACTGGTGGCCATAGGCCGATTCATAGCCGTTGGTGTGCCGGATCAGCGTGAAGTTGCCATAGCCCGAGCTCCAGCCGGCCTTCTCGACGACGCCGTTGCCGGCCGCGAGGATCGGCGTGCCGCGCGGCGCTGCCCAGTCGACGCCCGGATGCAGACGCGTGTAACCGAGGATCGGGTGCTTGCGGTAGCCGAAATTGGAGCGCAGCACGCCGCCATTCATCGGCTTGCGGACGAGGAACTTCTTGGCGCTGCGACCTTCCTCGTCGAAATAGTCGACGACGCCGTCATCCGGCGAGCGGTAGCGGTAGTAGCGCTTCGTCGCGCCGTCCAGCGTGATCGCCGCGTAGAGGATCTCCTCGTCGTCGCTGCCGGCGTCGGGCAGCGAATGGAACACCTCGAGCGAGTCGCCCGGCGAAACGCGCGACTGGAAGTCGACGTCATAGGAGAAGATGTGAATGAGTTCGGTGATCAGCGGGCCCGGGATCTTCTGCTCCAGCGCCGTCTCGTAGACGGCCTGGTAGAGACGCGGCATCGGGCCGTCATCGGCGGGCGCCGGCTCGGCCATCTCGAATTCGTCGGTCGAGCTCTCGGGCTCGTCGGCGCGTACGAAGGTATCGTCGTCGCGCCGCGCCACCGTCGCCTGGTGCGAGCCCTCGTCATAGATGGAGACGCGCATCGGCTTCGGCGACTCACCTTCCGAGGAGAAGAGAATCCGGACCTTCTGGCCCGCCTGCAGGTCCGAAAGGTCCATCAGGTTGGACATGGCGGAGACGATGTTCTTCGACTCGTCCTCGGCGATGCCGTTCTCGGCGAGGATGTCGCCGAGGGTTTCCTTCTTCTCCACCACCGCGACGCGTTCGTCGGAAGGGATGGCCGGACCGGACTTGGAGACGAAGGAGACGTTCTCCGGAACGATCCGCACGCCAAGGGCCGAGAAGGGATCCGTTCCGCTTTCGTCGAAGGAGAAGCGGTCCGGATCGACATAGGGCATGGCAGCGATCTGGACGCCGTTCGACAAGGTGGTCTGGGTTGACGCGCGGGCGACCTGCTCGGCCTCTTCCGGGCTGAAGCTCGGCTCCTCGGCCTGCGGCGCCTCGTTGACCGGGAAGTCGCTGACCTTGATCGAGACCTCGCCCTCGACATTGGCGCCGTAGATCTGCTCCTGCTCGGCGCCCACGGCCACCACGTCAGCGCCGGTGCCATTGCTGGTGTCGTCGGCCGCGTCGCTGGCGGCGCCGTCTATGATGATGCCGTCGTCACCGCCGTCACCCGAAGCGCCTTCGTCGTCGATGACGCCGAGCTTCTCGGTCGCCGCCGGCGGCGGGGTGTCGTTCTTGTCGCTGCCCTTGTCGCGGGCGCCGGCCGCGCCGGCGACGATCTTGACCGGATCATAAGCCGGTACGCCGTCGCTGAGCGCGGTGATGGCGGTGGCGATCGGCGTCGCGATACGCGCGAAGGGCTTGAGCTTGATGAGATCGCGATCGCCCTGCTTGGTGACGGTCGAGACCTGCACGATCTGGCGATCGGTGGCGGGCTCGCGCGCGGTCCGCATTCGGTCGCCCTTGGCGCCATTGGTGAGCGGCACGTCGCCGCCCGCTTCCGAGGCGCGCAGGGTGCGGCCGGCCTCCGGCGGGAACGCAAGTTGGTGGCGGCCGTCCAGGGCGGCCATCAATGCGCCGCCCATCAGGATGGTCGAGGTAAAGCCGGTGAGGACCGTGCCGGTCAGCCAGCGGATGCTGACGCTCCGGCGCTGCGGGACGCCCTCGCGCGTGTCGCCAACCGTCAAAGGCGGCTCGCGGCCTAGGTCGATCCGCGCGCCGTTCGTCCCTCTTGCTGGCGCGCCGCCGCGCGTCGATGCCTTCACGGTTTCGTCTTCTCCCCGTCGTCGGCAGCTTTGCGACTGCCTGTCATATGATCCTGGAGCCTGCCTCGCGTGACGGAGGAATTTGCCGTCCGCTCTGTCTCAAGTCAACGAAGTGGTCCGACATCCCTAGGGATCGCAGGCCGCTGGGCCGTCGTTTCCGCGGCAGCCGCCAAACACTCGCGCGCCCGTGCGTGATAGAAGCCGGCTTGAACCGAAGCGGCGCATCCAGGAGCGGTGACCTGAAATCGACCCTCTTCATGTCATCAATATGGCTGAGGCGTGGGGGAGGGAGAGTGAGGAGGGGGCAGCTCATCGTTCAGAGCTGACCGGGGGACGCCGGCTCAGTTTCCGGGCGGGGCACTGGCGCTGAAAGAGGCAGGGATGCGGACGGCGGCGGCGCAGGCGACGGTTAACGAATATTAAGAATTTTCAATGGTTTGGCTAATGCGGCGGGATCCTGCGGTTTCCGGTCCGGTGGAAGCCGGCTTATCCACATGACTGGATCCAGGGCAGCGATCCCGGCCAAAATTGTTCGAAATAATCGTTGACGCCGGCCGGCCGTCTCCCTATACATCA